>WRDE01000058.1 GCA_009783605.1 Oscillospiraceae bacterium | reverse complement strand
GGACCGTCCCGTCAAGGTCATAATACCGGCGGCAGCCGTCCAATAGCAGCTCCGGCGCGCCTTTTATCAGCGTCAATGGTACCGGCGCGGTGATTTGGGCGGCGGAAAATTTATTGGCGCTGTCAAATGGCAGGTGAGCCGCCCGGGTATACCGCGGCGGCTTTTTTAACGGCAAACTCTGCTGCGGCAGGACATAGTCCATCAGCGCCCGGTCGGTGGCATTGCCCCCTGCCGGACCGTTTGCCGTCAAAACCGCGTCGGAATTGGCCAGCCCGGACAGGGTGATCAGATGCCATAGCTCCTGCCGCTCTAAAATACCGCGGCAGCGGGTCACGCCGTCGCCGGTGATGATGGCGGTCACCGCCGGTTTTCCCCGGGTCAGGGTACCGGTCTTGTCAGTAAACAGAATGTTGAGGCTGCCGGAGGTCTCGATGCCTACCAGCTTGCGTACCAGCACATGATCCCGCAGCATCCGGCGCATGTTGGCGCTGAGCACCACCGTGATCATCATCGGCAGCCCCTCCGGAACCGCCACCACCACCACCGTGATGGCCAGCGTCATCGCCTGCATGATCTGCGCCAGCAGGTAGCCGGTATCGGCAAAGGCGGCGCGGATGGCGGCGGGACTGAAGCTGTTGGAAAAGATGAACGCGTAAAACAGGCTGGCCAGCGCCACCAATGCCGCCGCCAGATATCCTAACCGGCTCAGTGTGGCCGCCAGCCCGCTCAGCCGCACCTTCAGCGGCGATTCCCGGGTATCCTCCTGCAGCTCCCGTGCCACGCCGCCGTAAAAAGTCGCGGCGCCCACCCGGAGCACCTCAAACAGCCCTTCGCCGCCGGTGACCACTGCGCCCCGGAACACCGCGCCTTCTGACAGCAGATCCTGCATGTCAGCGGTTTTGCCCGCCCGTTTGAGCGCTTCCCGGCTCTCGCCGTTGAGGGCCGCCTGGTCTACTGATAACTGCCCTTCCCGCATGGTTCCGTCGGCCGGAATCCGTTCGCCGGCCCCCAGCAGTACTATGTCGCCAACCACCAAATCCCCCACCGGCAGCTCGGTCACAGCGCCGTCCCGCCAGACCCGGCACCGGGAGCGGGCGGCCTGCTCCTGCAGCTGCCGGAAAGCGTTTTCGCTGCCGTATTCCGACAGGGTGGAAACAAAGGTGGCCAGCAGGATAGCGGCAGCGATGCCGGCCGGCTCGATCCAATCGGCGCCGGTGAACAGGAACAGCAGATTGACTGCTAACGCAGTCAATAAAATCTTGATGATCGGATCGCCGAACCCGGCGAGGAACTGCCGCCAGAACCCGCCGCGCTCCCGGCCGGCCAGCTCATTGCTGCCGTACCGCTCCCGCGCCGCCGCCGCCTGCGCCGTGGTCAGACCGTAAATACCATACATCAAAACGCCCCCGCCCGCATGATTACTATAGTAAACTATGCGGACAAGGGCGCCGGTATGATTATTTTACTTGGCTGCCATTTCTTTTGCCCAGGCATTCAACTCATCGCGGCACCATGCGGCCACCTCCGACAGAGTCTGTTCAAATTCGGACTGATAACGGACGCTGCTGTATAGTATCTGTGCCGGATATTGGAAGGGGGTATTCTTGAATATCAGCGAAAAATCGGTTTTCCTGCCGGCGTCGATAAGCTCCAGCATCTGCCGGTTATTTTCATCGAAATGCGGTGCCTGCCAGGCATATGCTTCCGCGTGCCACTGTTCGCTGTTCCGCAGCGCGTAAGCCAGCCCCTCGATCACCGCGGCGGTTTTTGCGGGTTCGTTTACGATGGCCGGGACCATGAAGACGGCGGCATTGTGGTCGAGCAGGCTGCGGTAGCCGTCCTGCTTCGCGTCCCGTTTCGGCATCGGCAGCATCCCGAATGCGTCCCCCATCTCCCACATGGATTTCGCGTCGTCGGGCGCGCCATACAGAAAGAGCGAGCGGCCGTCCAGAAACATCTGCTTCATGGCGGCATTGTCGGCGGTTTGGGTATAGACGCTCTTATCCTCAGTAAAGATGTCGCCGAGCCTGCCGGCGGTGGCATAAGCCGCCGCGTTGTCGCATGACAGCGCGGGATTGCCGCTGCGTCCGGTGATAAAGGTATTGTCTGAGCCGAAATAGAGCGCGTAAACCAATTCCTTCTGCGGGCCGACTGCCCCCCAGCGGTTATCGGAGCCGTCGCCGCGGGCGCGTTTGGCGTATTCGGCGAACCGGTCCAGCGTCCACCCGCCTTCGGCGGCCATTTTATACGGGTCCGGCAGACTCAGTTCATTCCAGATACGCTGATTAAAATACAGCGTCGAGGCGAGATTGGTGATCGGCGCGAGGACCCCGCCGCCGATATAGTTTTTCCGGTTGATGACGGTGGCGCCGCGCAGATCCTGGTCCCACCAATACGCGTTCCAGTTCACCGGCAGGGTGTTCAGATCCAGCGCCAGCCCGGCTTCCGCGATTTTACCGCTGTTCCATTGGGTGGTACAGACCGCATCGGCGTATTTCAGGCCGGCCAGCACCTCCGACCGCATGTCGTTATACACCGTATCCACGCTGTCGTCCCGGATGGTGATGGTGCAGTTATACGCTTCGGCTACCGCGTCCAGCGCTTCGCCCATCTGTATCGAGTAGTCGCCCCAGTACGGGCGCCCCCACCGGTGGGGCCAGTAATCCGCCAGCACAAATTCATATCCGCCGAGATCCACCGGTTCCGGCGCCAGCGATAAGGTGGAAATTTTGCCGACGATGAACTGCAATACCATCCGCGCGTCGGAGATCGCCGCCTTGCCGCACAGATCTACATCCGCCAGCTTTTTTTGTTCATCCGTAAGGAGAATTTTCCCCACCAACGACTGTAAAATCAGCCGCGCGTCGGTAATCGTCACATCGCCGTCCATGTTGACATCGCCCGGCTGGAAACCCGCCGCGTCTGCCGCCGCGCCGAGAAAGGCGGTGGTGCTGGCGGTGGAGATACCGGATAACATGGAGATAACCAAAACCATAATTATGGCCTTTTTCATGAGAATGTCTCCCTGCCCTTTATAAATTTAAGGATATTATAAAATATATTATATAATAATGCAAGCACTCTTTTTCAACTTTCATTTTCCAAGAATATTGAATTTAAAGAAAAAATATCTTGTGTTAATTTACTGAGTATGGTATAATAACGCGGATGTTGTTTTTTATTCTTTTTTGTAAAAACATAAGAACAGGCAGTGAATATAAAATATGAGGGATAACCTGAAGATTCCGCGGCGGAAAGTCAAGTTAAAAACCGATGCGGCGGACCTGTATTACGGCAGCCACCACGCGCTGGGCGGGATCACTTTTGATATATATGAGCGGTCGATCACCGCGATCATCGGGCCTTCCGGCTGCGGGAAATCCACCCTGCTGCGCCTTTATAACCGCATGAACGACCTGATCCCCGGCGTCCGGGTGGAAGGGGAAGTCTATCTCGACGGCGTCCCGCTCTATGACCGAGCGGCGGACGTCGTTTCGTTGCGTCAGAAGGTCGGGATGGTGTTCCAGAAGCCGAATGTCTTTCCGATGAGCATTTTTGACAATATCGTGATCGGCCCGCGGCATCAGGGCATCCGGAAAAAGCGGGATCTGGAAGAGATCGCCCGGAAGAGCTTAGAAGCGGTGTCCTTATGGGACGAGGTGAAGGATGAACTGAAAAAATCCGGGCTGTCACTCTCACCGGGCGCCCAGCAGCGGCTCTGTATCGCCCGGGCGCTGGCGGTGGCGCCGGAGGTTATCCTGATGGACGAGTCCTGCAGCGCCCTCGACCCGGAATCGACCATGAAGATCGAGGAATTGATGCTGGAGCTGGCGAAAAAGTACACCATCCTCATCGTCACCCACAATATGGAACAGGCGGTGCGGGTATCCGATATGTCGGCGTTTATGATGATCGACGAACGCAAGATCGGGCGGTTGGTGGAATACGCCCCCACCTCCGAAATGTTTTCCAACCCTAAGGATAAACGCACCGAGGATTATATCACCGGCAGATTTGGATAAAAAGAGGAATTCGGAATGCGAAATTCGGAATGCGGAATTAAAAGGAACTATAAGAATATGCGTTCGGTAATCGTTATACTATGCGTCATTTCCGTCTGCCTGCTGTCCGGCTGCAGCCGGCCGCAGGCCAATGTCATCGTCCTCGGTTCCACTTCGGTGGAGCCGTATGCCGGGAAATTGGCCGAGATATACGCGCATATCCATCCCGATCGGGAGATCGACGTACAGGGGGGCGGATCCGGCGTCGGCATCGCCGCCGTCGAATCCGGCATTGCCGATATCGGTATGTCCTCCCGGGCGCTGAAAGAAGAAGAGAAAGAATTTATTGGCTGGGAAAAAGAGATCGCCAAGGACGGGCTGGCTATTATTGTACATCCCGACAATCCGGTCAGCGATCTGACGCTGGAGGAGATCCGCGGGATATACACGATGGAGGTCACCAACTGGAGCCAGCTGCCGGGCGGCGATGACGCGCCGATCCACATCATCACCCGGGAGGAGGGCTCCGGTACCCGTAGCGCCTTTGAAGAATTGGTGATGGGGAAGGGCGTCTGGATCACCCAGAAGGCGATGGTCCAGTCCTCCAACGGCGCGGTGAGGCAGATCGTGTCCGGCGATAAAAACGCCATCGGCTTCATCTCGCTGGGGTTAGTGGAGATCGGCGAAAAACCGGTAAAAGCGCTGGCGCTGAACGGTGTTGCGGCCACCCGGGAAAATATTGAAAACGGCAGCTATGAGCTGTCCCGCCCGTTCTTATTTGTTGCATTAACCGAACCCGACGGACCCGCGAAGCAGTTTGTGGAGTATGTGCTCTCCCCCGAGGGGCAGCAGATATTGATTGCCGAGGGGTTTATCCGCGGAGCTGACGCGGCCCCATAAACAAACGCTTTGCGTTTGTGGTGCGCTGGTTTGGCTTATGATTCGCTTACAGAAGGGGATATACCATGCGAAAGTTTAAGGAAAAGCTGTCCGGCCGGGTGTTTTTCGCGCTGGCGTTTTCGTCGATTTCGGCGCTGGCGCTGATTACGGTTTTTATCCTGATCAAGGGCTTGCCGATAATCGGCAAGATCGGTTTGAGCGAGTTTTTCGGGATGACCTGGGCGCCGGTGAGCCAGAATAAATTTGGCATCTTTCCGATGATTGTCGGCACGGTATCGGTCACATTAGGCGCGGCGCTGATCGGGGTGCCGATCGGCATCTGCTGCAGCATCTTTCTGGCCGAATACGCCCCCGCCGCCGTCCGCAACATCTTCCGTCCCGCCATCCAGCTGCTGGCCGGCATCCCCTCGGTGGTATACGGATTCTGGGGGCTGATTTTTATTGTGCCGCTTATCCGGGAGTATCTGGGAGGGCCGGGCCTCAGCATTCTTGCCGGCGCCATCATCCTCGCCATTATGATCCTGCCGACGGTGATCAGTATTTCGGAGGTATCGCTGCTGTCGCTGCCGCGGCAATATAAGGAAGGCGCGCTGGCGCTGGGGATGACCCATTGGCAGACCATCAAATCGGTGCTGCTGCCTTCGGCCAAATCCGGCATCGTCGCCGCCGTCATCCTCGGAATCGGCCGCGCCGTGGGCGAGACGATGGCGGTCATCTTAGTGCTGGGCAATGCGCCGGCGCTGCCCGCCTCGCTCAAGGATTCGGTGCGGACGCTGACCACCAATATCGGCATCGAGATGGGCTACGCCAGCGGCGACCATCAGGAGGCGCTGTTCGCCACCGGTATTGTGCTGTTTATCATCATTATGATTTTGAACAGTACCGCGCAGTATGTGACACGGAAGAAGCATTGATGCAATAGCTCTGGAGCCGGAAAAGGTTTCTTTGGTATTGTGAAAGGATTGAGGGAATATCATTACGCAGACGAAAAAGCCTTCGCGTATCGGTGAGAAGACCGCCAAGGGATTCATCTGGCTGGCCGCCTCATTGGTATTGGTGGTATTGGTCGCTATCATCGTGTATATATTGATTAAAGTTCTGCCGGAGATCGGCTGGACCTTTCTCTCCCAGAGTCCGAGCGATATGGGCCGCGGCGGCGGTATCCTGCCCACCATCGTCGGCACCCTGTTGGTGACGCTGCTGGCCGTGGTGATCGCCACCCCCTTCGGTATCGGCACCGCGTTTTATCTGGCGGAATATACCCGGGGCGGGATCCTCACCCGTATCATCCGGTTCAGCGCCGATTCACTGGCTGCCATCCCGTCGATCGTATACGGCCTGTTTGGGTTTATCTTTTTTGTCACCCAGTTGGGGCTGGGGCTGTCGATCCTGTCCGGCGGGCTGACGCTGGCGTTTATGATCCTGCCGACCCTGATCCGCACGGCGGAGGAGGCGATCCTCACGGTGCCGCAGTCCTACCGGGAGGTGAGTTTTTCGCTGGGCGCCACCAAATGGCAGACGATTATCAAAGTGGTGTTCCCCTCGGCGATGCGGGGCATCGTCAACGGCCTGATCCTGAGCGTCGGGCGGTGTATCGCCGAGACAGCCGCCGTGGTATTGACCGCCGGGTCGGCGCTGCATATGCCGAAATCGGTGTTTTCGTCGGTCCGGACGATGGCGGTCCACTTCTATACATTGGCCAGCGAGGGAATCTCGATGCCGAAGGCCTACGGCACCGCCGCGCTGCTGATTATCCTGATCTTCCTGATAAACGTCGTCACCAATATATTGGTCAACCGGATGGCGGCTAAAGGCCGCTGATAACCAACACATTTACAAACGCCGCTAACCAACACATTTACAAACGCCGTTTGAATTTGATAAAACGATATGGCTGAGATTTCGGCGTTTGTGAGCGCTGATAACCAACACATTTACAAACGCCGTTTAAGTTTGATAAAGTGATACAGTTGAGATTTCGGCGTTTGTGAGCGCTGCTACACAATTGCACAAACCAATCAGAGTTTAATTCCAAGCAGGAGGTCTAAATCAGGATGAACAAGCCCATTAAAATAGTCATTAATAACTTTGATTATTACTATAATAAGAAACAGGCCCTCTATAAACTGAACTTAGAGATCCAGGCCAACGAGATTTTGTCGGTTTTCGGACCGGCCAACAGCGGGATCACCACCCTGCTGCGATCGCTTAACCGGTTGGCGGAGTTAAACCCGGAAGGGCGGGCGGAAGGCGAAATTTTGCTGGATGGCAAGAGTATTTACGACGAGGACGTCAACGTCACCGAATTGCGCCGGCGGGTGGGGATGGTGTTCGACGTGCCGACTCCGCTGCCGATGACGATATTTGACAATATCGTTTACGGACCGCGGCTGAGCGGCGTCAAAAATAAAAAGGACCTCACCGCCATTGTGGAGGAATCCCTGTGGCAGGCCGCGCTCTGGGACGACGTGAAGGACCGGCTGGGAATGCCGGCGATGAGTTTGTCCGGCGGTCAGCAGCAGCGGCTGTGTATCGCCCGGGTGCTGGCGCTGAAGCCGGAGGTGATCCTGCTGGACCGGCCCTGCTCCGGTCTGGACCCGATCTCCACCGCCAAGATCGAGGAATCCCTGATACAGCTGAAAGAAAAATTCACCATCGTTATCGCCCCTCATAATGTCCAGCAGGCGGGGCGCATCTCCGACCGGGTGGCTTTCATGCTGATGGGCAAACTGATCGAGGAAGGCCCCAATGAGGAAGTTTTCGCGAATCCCAAGGATCAAAGAACCAGCGATTATATTACAGGGAGGTTTGGTTAACCATGAGAAGCAGATTTGATGAACAATTGAAGGAGCTCAACGATTCCCTGATCGAGATGGGGCAGATCGTGAAGGACGCCATCGCCGCCGCCGATAAGGCGTTGATCGAACAGGATGTGGAGCTGGCCGGACAGGTCATCGCCGTTGACGACGATATCGACAAGGCGGAAAAGGATATCGAGAGCCTCTGTCTGAAGCTGCTGCTGCTGCACCACCCGGTTGCCCGGGACCTGCGGTTGGTTTCATCGGTGCTGAAGATCATCACCGATCTGGAGCGGATCGGCGACCACGCCACCGATATCTCAGAGCTGACCATCCTGCTGGCCGGTATGCCGTATATTAAGAATCTTGAGCATATCTCCCAAATGGCGTCGGTAACCATGAAGATGGTGACCGGCAGCATCGACGCTTTTGTCAAGAAGGATCTGGCGCTGGCCAACGAGATCATCGAGATGGACGATATCGTGGATAACCTGTTTATCATGGTCAAAAGCGATATGATCGATCTGATCAAGGCGGACCCCGATAACGGCGACCAGGCCATCGATCTGATCATGGTGGCGAAATATTTCGAGCGGATCGGCGACCACGCGACCAATGTAGCCGAATGGGTGGTGTTCTCGATCACCGGATCCCATAAAAGCAGCGAGATACTGTAAGATTTAAGAGAATAAAGATAAGCACGGAACGCGAAACGGAATCATGCCTGCCGGTTAGGGTGTTTTGTGCAAGGAAGGAGTATGGCTATGACTGTGGTAAAGCATCACAGGCGGAATCGGATATTTTTCTGGTTTCTGAGCCGTTTCGCGGGACCGCTGCTCAAATTGCTGAAGGGCTACCGGTGCGGAAAAAGGACCAAACTCACCCCGCCGACCCTTGTCATTTCCAACCACAACACCGATCTCGACCCCGCCTATGTGGGGATGGGCTTTTCGGGGCATCTCTATTTTGTGATGAGCGAGCACGCCGCCCGGAACGGGTTCGCGTCGAAGGTGATCATGTTCATCTTTGCGCCGATTCTGATCAACAAAACCCATTCGGATTCCTCCGCCGCCAAGGAGATACTCCGCCGGCTGAAAAAGGGGTATAACGTCTGCCTGTTCGCCGAGGGCAACCGCTCGCTGAATGGCGTGACCGGTCTGATCACCGTCGCCACCGCCAAATTGGCCAGATTGAGCGGCGCGAACTTGGTCACCTACCGGTTAGAGGGCGGCTATTTTTCCAGTCCGCGCTGGTCGAAAGCCCCCCGGAAAGGCAAAATGACCGGTCGGGTGGCCGGGGAGTATTCCGCCGAACAGCTCAAAGCCATGACCGACGAGGAAATTTGTGAACATATCGTGCGGGACACCTGTGTGGACGCGTATGAGTCCCAGCGGGAAAATCCTGTCCGCTTCCGCGGCAAGGATCTGGCGGAATATCTCGAAATCGCCCTCTACATATGTCCCGGATGCGGGAAAATAGGGACGCTCCGCTCCCGGGGCGACAGCTTTTTCTGTGACTGCGGGGTAAACGGAACGTATACCGAAACCGGCTTCCTCGAAG
>WRDE01000057.1 GCA_009783605.1 Oscillospiraceae bacterium | reverse complement strand
TATTGTCGCCGCGGGTCTTGGATGTTTTCCGCTTTTTCTATTAACGCTTGTATTTTCATTTCTATCGCCCTTGACGATTATACCATATCTTGTGCTTTTTTAAAAGTAAGTGCTTTTGCCGTGGTCAACTGTCAACTGCTCCCCACATCCCGCCGCCGATAAAAAACAAACCCTCCCACTGTCAGACCCGCCGCAACGGCGGTCAATGCCGCCAAAACAATATAATTCACGTCCTCCATCGGCAGCCGGGGGATATACCGCAGCGGGGACAGGGCGGTCAGCCATCCGGGGAGCAGGCCCGGAATGCCGCCCATGAGCGTGACAAAACAGACGAAACCGTAATATCCCCAGACCGCGCCGGAGATTCTGGGGGCCAGCCCGGTTATCAGCACCGCCGCGCCGATCATCACCCACAGCGCCGGGAGATAGACTAAATGCGCTTCCAACAGGCCGCCTACGGTGAACGGATTGGTACCATCCGCGGCGGCGGCGGAATATAGCCCGGCCGCGGCGGCGCAGGGCATCAGTACGCTGGCGGCGAAAGCCAGCGCCGTATAGCCGGCCAGATATCGCCCCCGGGGTACCGGGCGGATCAGCACCTGCTCCGCCCGGCCTTCCTTTTCTTCGCCGCGCGCCTTCATCGCCGCCGTCAGCAGCGGGACCAGACCGATCAGCGTCATCATCGCGGTGACGAAAACCCCGAAATATTCCACCACGATCTTCTCCTTTTCGGCGGCCGGGAGGTTTTCGACGACCTCGGGCGGCACCCCGATAATGGTCAGGTAGTCCGGGCTGTCGCCGACGAATTTGAAGATATCCCCGATAATCGAGCCATAGGACGCCCCGAGAATCAGCATAATGATCAGCCAGATGATCAGCGTATTCCGCAGCAGCCGGAAAGCCAGCCCAAAGGGTGACCGCAGGGCCGCGGACGCCTCCCGCCGCCCCGGACGGGCATGAATAAACCCCTGATCCAGATCCCGCAGAGTATTCAATAGATAAGCGGCGGCCGCGATAACAACCGTTTCCGCCAGCAGTATCCACACCGGCCACCAGCGGTTTTCCACATATACCCGGGAGCGCTGGGCAAGCCCCAGCGGGCTGATCAGCGACAGCACTTCATTTTTCATATCACCGGCGGCCCGCAGCAGATAAAACACGCCCACCGCGAGAAACGACAGCCCCGCCGCGCCGTTTTTATTTGCCGACAGCTGGGAAAACAACGCCGCCACCGCCGCAAACAGCAACCCGGAAACGCCCACTACCGCGCCGTATAACAGCGAACCCGCGAGATCCATGCTCTCCACCCCGGCCGCGGCAAGCCCCAGTCCGGTCAGCAGCGCCAGGACCGCGTTCAGCGCGGCGGCGGCAATCATCGCCGCGTGCAGGTTGGCCAGCCGGCCGGTGGGGAGCGAACGCACCACCTCGGTCCGCCCCTTCTCCTCATCGGCGCGGGTATGGCGCACCAACAGGAAAATATTCATCACCGCCGCGGCGATAATGATCCAGAGCAGCATCATATTGCCATACATCGCGCCGGCGGTATAGTTGTCCGCGCCGTAGACCGGTCCCATCATCGCGATCATCACCGGATTGTTGAAGCTCTCGGCGAACTGCTGCCGGGCGCCGGCGTCGAACATACCGGCCATCCCGGGGGCCAGCGCCGCCGAAAACAGCACCAGAATCCCGATCCAGACGGTCGACATAACCCGTTCCCGGCGCAGGATCAGCCGGACTAATCGGCCGGAATTCATGAAATTTTCACGCACAGAATCAACTCCTTGGTGGATAGTGATTAGTGATTAGTGGTCGGATGTTTTATCTATTGACCACTAAAAATCACTAATTACTAATCACTATCCACTATCCACTATAATGTCGCATAAACAGATCCTCCAGCGTCGGCGGCGCGCTTTCTAACTTTTTTATACCGTACGGCGCGATATACGACACCACCGGGCCGATTTCGCCGGCGTCTACCTGGAATGTCAGACCGTCCTGGCGCTGTTCGATGTTGTGGACGCCCTTGACCGCGTTCAGATTCTCTACCGGTTTATCGGTGATGACGGTCACCGACACCCGGGTCAGGTGCCGCAGCTCGCTGAGGGTGCCGGTCTCCACCAACTTGCCCTCCCGGATGATCCCCACCCGGTCGCAGAGGCGTTCCACCTCCGACAGGATATGGCTGGAGAGAAAGATGCTCTTGCCGGCGCTTTTCTGTTCCCGCAGGCATTGCTGGAACACCTGCTCCATCAGCGGATCCAGCCCGCTGGTCGGCTCGTCGAGGATATACAGATCGGCGTCGGAGGCGAAAGCCGCCACCAACGCCACCTTCTGCCGGTTGCCTTTGGAATAGGTCCGGCATTTTTTCGACGGATCGAGATCAAACATCCGCAGCAGCTTTTCCCGCCGCTCTTTGGCGTGTTTATCCCGCAAACTTTTCGCCGAGGCAAGACTCTTTGCCGCGGCAAGATCTTTTGCTGCAGCAAGGCTGACGAACAGGTCGATGACCTCGCCGCCGGTCAGGTTGGGCCAGAGGCTGACGTCCCCCGGCACATAGGCGATCCGCCGGTGGATCGCCACCGCGTCGCTCCAGGCATCCATCCCGAATACCCGCGCTTCGCCCCCGGTCGCGCGCAAAATGCCCAGCAGCACCCGGATGGTGGTGGTTTTGCCGGAGCCGTTCGGCCCGATGTAGCCGAACACCTCCCCCTCGTTCACCCGCAGACTGACGCCGTCCAGCGCGGTCACCGCGCCGAATTTTTTGGTCAGATTTTCCGTTTCAAGGCTGAAACCGGCCATGATGGACGCCCCCTTTATGTAATATCCATTATATAGTAATTTACTATAGTATACCATAATCGGGGAAAACATCAAGATGTTCTGTCGCGGCCCATACGGAAAAAAATAATGTGTGAAAAATTATTGTATATTGTTGTAAAGTTGCGGTGTGTATAGTATAATGCCGGCAGTGAAGGGTTACACGGCCAAACGCTTTAAACAGAGAGAGGACGTGATCATATTGGCAGTCAATTTCAAAAACTGGCTGGCGGCTTTTGAAAAAGCGGCGGGGCCTACCGGCGATCTGGCCCGGCGGTTCCGGGGGGACACCGGCTTTCCGGAGGACGCGACCTATTACCAGCTCGCATATTATGTGGGGCAGAAAGCGGATTTTCAGTGGGAGATCACCGAGAGTTTTATCGACGCATGGGACAAATATGTGGCGGAGGTTGCGGGTTATTCCGGCCAGAGGTTTTGAATAGAGCCGTGCTCGTCCCCGTTCAGGTAATTCGGCTGGTATTCCTCCGCCGGTATATATGCCGCGCGGATCACTTCAAATTCCTGTGAAATGGGATTATATTTCAATATTTCAAATCCGTACCCGAAGGTTTCGGGGTGACAGAACGCCCATAGCGTATGCTGTTTGACGATCTCCATCACCACGTCGCCGTCGGCATCGGTTATTTCGTATGCCGTATTCCAATCGATCCACATATCCCGCTCGTCCCCGAGGAGGTAACGTCCGTCCTGGTCATAGGCATGGGGAAATACTTCCATCGCGTTTTCATGGGTATACGTTTTTTGGAATCCGGCGGCGGTATTGATAATGGTATATTCCCCGCGGTCCCCCAACTCGCCGCGGAAACAGGTGTCGTTCAATGGATATACCCGCGCCGTATCCCCGGTAAACTTGACAACATTGATAAACAGACACCCGCCGGAGCCGCCGGTACCGGACATCATAACCATCTCGTCATATCCGTCGCCATCTATATCGACAATACTATCTTTGGGATAAATACCGTAAATATCCTCCAGATCCGGCGCGTAATACTGTGCGCCGCTTTCGGACAGCAGCAGGAATATCAAAGGGTACCCATATTTCTCCCGCAAAACCCAGAAAAGGACCAATGTCTCCTCACCGCCGCCGGTAAAGTTGCCTGTATAGGCCGCGTAGGTATGGATTCCCCAGATCGTATTGGTATTGTCACAAAAATTTTCATAGGTATCCGCGATCCCGGATTTCTCGATGGCGTCGGCTTTATACGCCTCATATCCCTCCACTTCTTCGGGAAGATAGGCGAGCCACTCCGGCCGGGTCGGCACAGCCGTGGTTACCGGCACAGCCGTGGTTGCCGATTCGGACGCCGTTGTACTTTTCGTATCGGCAGCCGGGCCGTTCGGCCCCGGATGCAGCGGCAGCATAAACAGCGCCGCCAGCGCCGCGGCGGCCACCACCCCGGCCAGTGCCTCCGGCCACCACCGCCGGCTCCGGCGCGGGGTATCCTCGGCCTGCGCGTCCTCCGCCGGCATCAGTTCCACTGTCCGGCGGAGCTTTTTCCTCGTTGCCGCTTGCGGCAACGTTTCGTCCGGCGGGCTGTTCAGCACCGTCTCCAGCACCCGGTCCTTATCCGCCATATGCCGCTCGATTACGGCCTTGATATATTCTTGTTCAGTCATCGTCATATTTCTCCTTTCAGGCGTCCGCATACCGTTCCCGCAGCTTTTTCAGCCCGCGGTAGATATGGTTCTTCACGTTGGATTCGGTCATGTCCAGCTCCTGGGCCACCTGCTTCAGGCTCATCTCCCGCAAATAATACAGCGCGAAGCAGCGGGCGGTCTCCCGCGGGAACCGGGCGATATCCTCCCAGATCTGCCGGGACAGCTCCCGGTTTTCCAGCATCTCACAAAAATCCGTTCCGCTATCGGGGTCTTCCATGTCCGGCAGATCGTCAAAAGCATATACCGGCGGCGGTTGCTTCTGTTTCTTCTGATACCGGACTGCCAGCTGGTGCCGGCCGATGGTTTTCAGATAGGCCTCCGGGTTGTCGATATCCCGGTTATCCGTCGAAATATGGCGGTAGAAGGCCAGATAGACGCTCTGGACGATATCCTCCACCTCGCCGAGGTTTTCGCAGCGGGCGGCGATATACCCGGTGACCGGCCCAAAAGTCCGGTCGTATACTTCGGCAAAGTATTGCCGCGAGTCGGCCACGAAAATCCCCCCCTCTATATATTACAGAGCGCATGAAAAAGAGAAAAGTTTCAATTATTTTAAAGGTTTTTAAAAAATATTGCAAGGATAAAAAACGCGGACGACCGCGAGGACGGTCAGGGTGTACGCATGAAAGAATATTTTGTGGGATAATCCATCACATAGGCGTATTTTTCGTAGGGAACGACACAGGGGTCGTTCCGTTTTGTAGAAAATTATACCGTTTTCGGAACGACACAGGGGTCGTTCCCTACTTGTATTATCGGATAAAATGATGTATGATAGAATCACCAAAAACTTCCTGCACCCTAATTTGCCATTTTCAAATTACAATTTAAAAAAGGAGTTTCGCCCATGAACATCCGCGAAAAAACCACCCTGCTGTCAAAACCCGCCGATCCTTATGCCGAAAAGATCAAAGCCCTGCTGGAGCAGATGACATTAGACGAGAAAATCGCCCAGCTGCGGGAGAGCTGGGGTATCGCCGGCTGTGACCGGTTAGGGATCCCGCCGCTGTATAAGGGCGAATGCGTCCACGGGTATTCCTACGGCACCGGCTGTACCGTGTTCCCCCACGCCATCGCGATGGCGGCCACCTGGGATGTGGATACCGTCCACAAGGTCGCCGAAGTCACCGCCGCAGAGAGTATCGCCGCCAACGCGTTTCAGGCCTGGTCGCCGGTGTTAGACGTGGCCCGGGATCCCCGCTGGGGCCGGGTGGAGGAGAGCTTCGGCGAGGATACCTATCTGGTGGAACAGATCGGGCTGGCCTGGATCAACGGCTACCAGAGCCTCGGGCTGACCGCCACGCCGAAGCATTTCGCCGCCCACGGGTCGCCGTTGGGCGGGCGGGACAGCAACTATGTGGGCTATTCCGAACGGGTGCTGCGGGAGGTGCATTACCCGCCGTTCCGGACCGCTTTTAAAGAGGGAAAATCCAAATCGGTGATGAGCGCCTATCATGTGCTGAACGGCGTCCCCTGCTCCGGGTCGTATGACCTGCTGACCAAGCTGCTGCGGGAGGAGTGGGGTTTTGACGGCTATGTGGTCACCGACGTGGGCGCGCCGGAGCATCTGTATCAGAAACATACGATGGCGGCGGACGACGCGGAGGCCGCGGCGATACTGGCCAAGGCCGGCGTGGACCTGTGCGCCACCGGCGACGTCTACGGCAACGGCTTGAAGCCGGCGCTGGAGGAGGGGCTGATCGATATGTCGGATATCGACGCGATGGTGGCCAACATCCTGCGGGTCAAGTTTGAGCTGGGAGTTTTCGACCGGGAGAGCAACCCGCCGATGCGCTGGGCCGACGTGGCGGAATGGAATGCGCCGGAGCACCGGGAGGTAGCGTTAGAGACGGCGCGGAAGTCAATGGTGCTGTTGGAAAACGACGGGATTTTACCGCTTTCTAAAAGTGTCGGCAAGGTGGCGCTGATCGGCCCCGCCGTTAAAGATCAGCAGTTGGGCGACTATTCGGCCAAGACGGTGGACGGGCAGTTGGTCACGATTTATCAGGGTATCGCCGATAAAATCGGCGAGGAGAATATCATTTACGCTGAGGGCTGCGGCTTTATGGAAGGAAACGATAAAAAAACGATCACCGATGAAATGGCCGCCCAAAAATATACAGATTTTTCAACCGCCGTTGAAGCCGCTAAAAAGGCCGATGTCGTGATCATAGCGGTCGGCGACTGTACCCGGGGTACCGGCGAAAATAACGACCGGGCGAGTCTGCGTTTTACCGGGTTGCAAGAAAAATTGATCGAATACCTCTGCGCGGAAGGAAAACCTGTGGTATTGGTCGCCGCCTGCGGCAAACCGGTCATCTTGGAAACCGCCGCCGAACACGCCAACGCCATCCTGTTCTCCTGGTACTCCGGCCAGGAGGGCGGCAACGCGGTAGCCGATATCCTGTTCGGCGACGTCTGCCCCGGCGGCAAGCTGCCGATCAGCATCCCCAGTAGCAACGAGCAGCTGCCGATCCATTACAACTATCACGCGTCGGGCCGCAAATACGGGTATATCGACATGACCTCCGAACCCCGCTACCGGTTCGGCTATGGGCTGTCGTACAGCTCGTTTGAATATTCCGGTCTGACCACCGCGATGGACGGCGACAATGTGAAAGTCACCGTAACTGTCAAAAACACCGGCGCCATCACCGCCGACGAGGTGGTGCAGCTGTATGTTTCTGATATGCAGTCCAGCGTATCCACCCCGGTGGTGGAACTCAAAGGGTTCAAGCGGGTCACGCTGGCGGCGGGCGAGGAAAAATCTGTGGCGTTTACGCTGACGCCGTATCAGCTGTCGCTGTTGGACGAAAAGCTCTACCGCCGGGTGGAAAAAGGCGGGTTCCGGGTGTTCGCCGGCGGGGTTTCGCCGGTCAATAAACCGGGCAACGAATACCGCAAGGCGGGGATGCACTATGAAAACGCCTCCGAAGGGGTGTCGGGCGAATTCTTTTATGCGAAGGATATCTGCGCCGATTTTGCCATGTCGCTCCGCGAAGACGGCGGACAGTATATCTTCACCATCAAAAACCAGGGCGGCCTCACCGACGTATTCAGTGCGGATTTCTACGCTGATGGCACGCTCTACGCCAACCGGCGGGGTGAACTGGATCCCGGGGAGGAACAGGTGATCGGGGTCAATATGGATAAAAAAGCGGATGTGTTTACGGTGGTCTGCCGGGATAAGATATTGACAGTGTAATCCTGCGTTTTTCATTTTTATGGATAAATTTTTATTGACACGGAACAGAAATAGGAGTATACTATATAATAGTATTGATTATCATTAACGAATGGGAGTGGTCTTTATGGATGTGACAGCGCTGTTCAAGCTTTCCTACGGCCTGTATATCATCGGGACAAAGGATGGTGAGAGAAATGTGGGCTGCGTCGTCAACACCGTGACGCAGTCGACATCCAAGCCGGTGACGTTGACCATTTGCGTCCATAAAGACAACTACACCAACGCCTGTATAGAAAAAAGCGGACAGTTTTCGGTGTCGATCCTGTCCGAACAGACCCCGAAAAGCATCTTCGGGGTATTCGGATTCCAGAGCGGCCGGGACCTCGATAAATTCGCGGAGGTGCCTTTTGCGCTGACCCCATCTGGGCTGCCGTACATAAACGAGCATGCTGCCGGCTATCTGCAATGCAGGGTAATCGGTTCGGTTGATAATTTTACCCATACGGTTTTTATCGCCGAGGTGGAGGAGGCAGAAAATCTTTTTCCAGAGCCGCCGATGACATATGCCTATTATCATAAAGTTATAAAGGGAAAGACGGCAAAAAACGCGCCGACCTATACGGAGCAAGCGCCGAAACCCGGTGGTTCGGCGGGAAAATATGTCTGCGGCGTCTGCGGCTATGAATATTCCGGCGGCAACGAGGATTTTGAAAAACTTCCCGAAAATTATGTTTGCCCGATTTGCGGGGCGTCCAAAGATAAATTCATTCTTCAATCAGATGAAGAGGAAATCAATAAAAATACAGAAAAGGGAGGAATTCACATGGCAAACCTGCAAGGAACCAAAACCGAGAAGAACCTGATGGAGGCGTTCGCCGGCGAGAGCCAGGCGCGGAACAAATATACCTATTTTGCCTCCAAAGCAAAAAAAGAGGGATATGAGCAGATCGCCGCCATCTTTGAGGAGACCGCCGGCAACGAAAAGGAACACGCCAAGATCTGGTTCAAGCTGCTCTGCGGCGGCGAAGTCCCCTCCACCGCCGAAAACCTCAAGGCCGCCGCCGCCGGCGAAAACGAGGAGTGGACCGCGATGTACAAGCGTATGGCGGCCGAAGCCCGGGAGGAGGGGTTCAACGACATCGCGTTCCTGTTCGAGAAGGTGGGCGCGATCGAAAAGGAGCATGAGGAGCGTTATCTCGCGCTGCTGAAAAATGTCGAGGACGGCGCTGTGTTCGCCAAAAAGGAGAAATCCGTCTGGATCTGCCGCAATTGCGGTCATATTGTGGACAGCGAAAAAGCGCCGGGCAAATGCCCCGTCTGCGTCCATCCGCAAGCCTACTTTGAACTGCGCGCCGTCAATTATTGAAATCAGCAGACTTCAAAATAAAACCGGAGGTTTAATTTTGAAGTCTGCTGCCGGCTGAAAGGAATAGGATCATGTTAAGCGAACAATTGACCAAGGCATTGAGCGAACAGGTGAACGCCGAGTATTATTCGGCGTATCTGTATCTGGCGATGTCCGCCGCGGCAGACGGATTGGGGCTGAAAGGCGCCGCCAACTGGCTGTTTGTGCAGGCACAGGAGGAAATGGCTCACGGCACGCATATCTATCAATATATTCTGGAG
>WRDE01000056.1 GCA_009783605.1 Oscillospiraceae bacterium | reverse complement strand
GCGCACCGAAAATATAACTGATGGTCAGCGTCGTGCCGTTGTTGCTGTCAATGGTTGCCTGCTGTCCGTTGATCGTGACGTTTGCTGCCGTGATCCCGGTAAAGGTTTTGTTTGCCGCCGCCGTCAGCGTTACCGTTGCCTTGTAGGCCGTGCTGTGTGTAAACGGGTTATCTGTCGGCGCCCAGGTCACGGTACCCAGCGTGAAGTCTGCGCTGGCGCTGGTGGCGGTGCCGCTCGGCGCTGCGCCCAGCGCCGGTTCGGTGACTGTCACCGGAGCGGTCGTGATCGGCGTTTTTACAGTTACGGTAAAGGTTGTGGTCGCGGTTATGCCTCCCTCGATATACGTCACTGTAACGGTTACGGTACCGGGGGTGTTCAGCACGGTGCCGTTCAGAACCGACAGCGTATACCCGGTCACCGGTGCCGATACCGAACCGGCGTATGTTGCTGCAACCGCCAATCCGGCTGAGGAAAAGCTCTCGCCCAGTATATACGTATCCTTGGTCGGCTGAGCCGTCACCGCGATGCTGACTAACTTTCTCTTCAGCTTCGCATAAGTGTCGTTGATGGCCTTGGTGGCTTCGTTGACTTCGGATTGCATCGCATAAATATCGTCCCGTACCAGACCGCCAGCCGCCAGCTCCGCCATATACGGCGCCCAGCTCTCATCTGTGTAGATGGTGCTGTCGGAGGGTTCATTGTTGATCGCCGCGATCAGCAGTGTCTTGTCCGCGGAATTTGCCGGGATCAAACATATCTTTTTGACGGTGTTTTCACGCATATACCACCGTATATTGCTGCCGCCGGCCTGCGATCCGAACCAGTTAAAGTCGTCAATAATAAATGACAGCTTGCCGTTCACCACCGGAAAAGCCCCGTTATTATCGGCCCACTTGTAGTCCTCACCCACGGCGGTATACTGCGCCCCGATCAGCTGCACCGGGGGCTCCGCTATATACGCGACCAATTTATAGGTGTTGTCATCATAGGTACCGCGGACGCCGGGAGCGCCGTGGGTGAAATTCAAGAACCTGGTGCGGTCGATCGGGAAGAAGATCGGATCCTTAGTGATCTTGGCGCCGTTAGCGTCCATCTCCCACAGACCTTCCCCGCCGTTGCCGTAGATGCTCATCATATTGCCGTATTTCGGGCAGTCGTCGATGATGTTGTTGAAAGAATAGTCGTTCTTGGTGAAATCAACAAAGGCCTCTTTGCCGTATTCGTCCGAGGGAACGATAAGCGATGTCTTGACGGCATAAACGCTGCGGATGTAGATGACACCTTCCGCCTGATCCATCCAGGCACCGAAACGGAAGTCGCAGCTCTCAGGAGCGCCCTTATCGAATTGGGCGTTGGGGAGCCGGAATTCCATGACGTTCCATTCATCCCGGAAGAAACGGCCGTATATCTGGTTATTTTGCCCAAAATTGGCGTCATAGGTCACCGGAGCCCAGTTTCCGCCGCTATCTGGATTGAAGTTGGTGGTGGCCCACCAGGGCGACCAGGCGTCGGTGCTTGTTTTGCTCCGGTAGTTCAGGCATAAGCGGGTATTCCCGCCGTTTTCTACCAATTTGTAAACGATGAATACCGTTACATCCTCATCCGTGCCGGCGATGACGGTGGGATCCACTGTCCAGCCCGCAAAGAACGCAGATTGTTCGTCGCCGTCGACAAAGCTCTTTTTGGTAATGGCATAGGCCCAGCCCTCTTCTCCCAGATCCACATGCTCGGCATGGCCGTTCCGGTTCCATTTGTCAAATAGCCCGATCTCTTCGATACTCTCTTTTGAGTAGTCGATCTTCGCGAAGGATACCAACGGCTTCGGCGCCGCCAGTACCGTCAGCATATACCCCGCCGTCGCCGCGGCATAGGTGGTGTCGGGTGCTTTATCCGCTTTGATCAGCGCCGTGCCGGCAGCGATTGCCGTCACCTCGCCGGTATCGGGATCCACCGTCGCGACCAGCGTGTTGCTGCTGGTGTAGGTGATGCCGCCGACGCCCGGGCCGGTGACCTCCAGCGGATACGGCAGGACGTCATCCTTCACCATCGTCACCGGGGCGTTATCGTCCGGGAAAGCGATGGTTTGGGTGGTTTTTTTCTCGGTCGCCGTTTCGGTGACAATCAGCAGATATTCCGCTTCGGCGCTGGCATAGGTGGCATCGGCCTCCTTAAATGCCCTGATGACCGTGGTGCCGACGTTTTGCGCCGTCACCTCGCCGGTATCGGGATCCACCGTCGCGATCAGCGGGTTGGCGCTCTCATAGGTGACGGCGCCGGTGCCCGCGCCGGGTACCGTGATCGGGTATATCGTACTGGTGCCTTTCACCATATCCTGCGTCGCGTTGTTGTTCGGGAAGGCGATGGTCTGGGCGGTTTTCTTCGTAACACCCCCGACCTCCAGCACCAAATCGGCCGCGAAGCTGCTGATGGTGTATACCCCGCCCGCATTCGGGACGGCGGTGAGGGTGCCGTTGTTGTTAGAGCGCGACTGCACCGTCAGGGTTCCGGTAATAAAGTCGGGATCAATCGCCAGCCGGAATTTAATCTCGCCGGCCGCGTTGGTTCGCAGCGTATACCCCGGTTCGGGTATGATCCGGTAGCCGAGGTAGCTCGACTGCCGCAGGGTATACCCCGTCAGGGTCGTCGGAGTGGGCAGCGCCGCGAAATTGGCGAGGCGGAACTCCCGGATCGCCCAGTACAGGCTTTCCTCCGGCGCGCCGGTGTCCCGCTTGATCATGATATACCGGTCGGTCCGGGCTCCGCCGAGATCGATCACGGTGGCGGCGCCAAAGTTATCCGCGCGTTTTGTCCAGTTACTGGCGCCGGTAGTCCTTACACTGGTATCACCCGCGGTAGTGTTCGCAGCAGCCGTCCAGCAGTTAGCGGTATTGGTCCCGGTAAACACTTCGGCGCCCCGCGGCCAGTCGCCGCCGTTGCCGCTGGAGCCGCCGCCGTGCATGAGCAGGAGATGGGTGTAGGTTTGCACCGTAGCGCTCTTATCCACCATAAACCACTGCGGGAAGGCATTGGTGCTCGATGATTGCGTTCCCTGGATCCATTGGTTGGCATTGCCGATGGCAAGCGCGTTAGAGGCGTTATTGGTTCCGCTTGTTATTTTCGCCTTGGCGGCCCAGCCGGTCGCGGAGAGGATGGGACTGGCCGCCGTCAATGTGCCAACCCGGATGTTCTTGACGCCCCAATTGCCGGCCGCCGTTTGATTGCCCGCCAGCCGCAGCATGATATAACGCTGCGTGGTATTCGCTCCGAGGTCAATGATCATCTTGCCGGGACGTACACAGGGCATAACTGTAGCGGCGGCGACCTGCGTAAAGTTGGTTGTGTTGGCGACGGTTCCCCATCCGGTAGGAGCGGCAGTATTTGACTGGTAAACCTGAACGGCAAGCGCCGTGGTGTCGCCGATCGGATAATCGTTGCCGTTGGGGCCTTCCCACTCGACTTCGATGAATCGGTAGGTTCTGGATGCGCCCATATCAATCTGAAGGGCCTGTACCGTGGTGCCGTTGCTGATGGTTCCGGCTGTCCAGCCGGCGTCTCCGTCAACAATAACATTGGCCGCGGCGCCGGACGTGGTACGGTTGGTCCATGTCCGCGTCCATGCACTTCTGGCAAGCCAATCGATCTTACCCTCCGAGGCAGTCAGGCCATAAGGGCTGATCCGTTTGGAAATGAGGGTATCGGTATACGCCATTTGACTGGCGACCACCTTGAGATAGTTCTGGCTGTTGGTGGCTGCGGCGGTGTTGCCGCGCACGGTAGAGTTGATGAAGGAGAGCTGGCCGCCCGCCAGGTTTAAGAAGTTGGAGCCGGTTTCCTGTATATTCGCGGAAAACAGGTTGATTTTACCTGAATTCGCCGCCATATTGAAGGCGTAACGGGGCTGCCCCCAGTAGTCGGAGCCATAGAAGTTTGCGGTAAAGCCGCTGTTATTGCCTTTGCTGACCATATAGGTGGCGTCGGAATAGGTGCCGCCGTTGGTCGACACGGTCTGGGAATTGATGAAGTTATAGGTTCCGGTCAGCCCGGTGTCGAAGTTAATCGACTGGCGCGCGCCGTCGATGCTGAGACCGAGGTTGCTGGTATTCTGCGGGCCTCCGCCGCCCTGGTTCATAAAATGTATACCGTTCATCGAGCCGTAGTGGAAGTTGTTGTACATGTAGGTATTTTTGCAATCGCCGAGCTCCATAAAGTCGAGGTTCTCGTAGGAATAAGTACCGACGTGGGAATTACTGCCGGCACCGGGAGGGTTGGCGGTGATTTTGCTGCGGTCGGAGTTGTTCCAGGAGCCGAACTTGCTCTCGTCGCCGGCGCCGAAAATCAATGTGTTGACCATCACGTTCTTGATGATGGCGCCCTCACCGCCCCGGCCGTATTTGAGCGCCTGGTTGAACACATGACCGGTCACGAAGTCGAGGTAGAGGTTGTCGCACCGGTAGGTGTCAAAGTCGAGCCCTTTATAAACCGCCCGCAGACCGACGTTGATGACATAGATATTGTCGCCGCGCCCCTGGATGGTATAGGGATAAGTGGATGTAATAAGCTTGCCGGCCGTTATGTTCCAAATGGTCTGCTCGGGATAGTTGAATACGATACCGCGCATACCGCTGTTGGCCTGCATGATAATGGGAGACGGGCCGGTGGGGGTACCCTTGTTACCGTATATTTCAAATACCGTGCCGGTGCCGTGGGGAACGGTGGCGATCTCAGCACCCGCACCGCGCAGCTCAACACCGGACGGAATGGTCAGCGATCCGGCGATACGGTACTTGCCGGGAGGTGCGAACACGACGCCGCCGCCGGCCGCCGCCGCCTGATCCAGTTTGCTTTGGATCAACGCCGTGCTGTCGGCCGTACTGGTGGTAGTGGTATAGGCCAGGCTGTTGTTGACTGCCGGGAACTTGACCGCATTGGCGTCGCTGACGACATAGACGTTTGTCCGCTGCGGTCCTTTCGCAAGCGGCTTCGCGACTTCGTTCGGGAAGCTCGGCGGCACGATATTAGCATAGGAATATTCGCCGGCTCGCGTGTTGATGACATCGTGCCGGTAAATCGAATTATCCGTTACCGCGTATGTATTGGTGAATTCGTTATCGGTCAGTATGCCGCGCGCGGTGTATCCGTATGTGATCTGGGGTGAGTCGTTCATAAAGATATTGCCGACCGAATTGAAGGTTCCGGTGTCGATCAGAACATGCCCCTGCCGGATGATGGTGCTGTTGATCATCAGGACACCGGAACGCATCTCGATGGCGGTGCGTTTTGCCTTGATGTCGGCGTTATTGAACTGGATATAGCTGCCGTTGCTCGCCGGGATCACGATACCTTTTTCGCATTCGTCGACTTTGATGTCAGAGAAAATGATCCCGACGCCGGCGGAATTGTCGATCTGGATACCGGTTTTGCATCCGGTGAACTTAAATCCGTAGTGATGCCCGTTGGGGTCGCCCCTCAGCGTGCTCGCCGCGGGAGAGGAGCTCGCCCGGTAGCCGATGTTGTACGCTTCGATGTCCAGATAGCAGGTGAATGACCAGTCGTTCCGGCGCATATCCACGCCGACGCCGGTATTGTAAATATAGTCCCGTATCGTCCGCTTCTGGGCATCGGTCATCGCCGTCGACGCCAGATTCGACCCTATCCAGTAGTCGGGCGAAAAATGCAGGTTCTCGATCCGTCCGATGTCGGCGATGGCGTCAATCATCACGCCGGTGTTGAGCGGCGATCCGTACACCCCGTTGATGGTCGGCGACGCGCCGCCGTTGGTATAATTGAATTGAAACCCTATATAGGAGTTGACCATCGTCACGTTCCGGACGTTGCTGTATTCGTTGCCGAAATAGCCGTTGACTCCCATCAATATGGTCGGTCCATAAGCGGTGATGGTGGTGCCGTTTTGGTTCGGGTAGAAGAAGGTCAGGTTAGCGACGCAGCTTTCCGGTTCCATCAGGATAGTCGCGCCGGTGTTATTCACCGGATTCGACTGGCTGGCGCCGACATAGGTTTCGAGGATGGTGTTTTTGGCCGGGTCGATAGGCTGACCCTTGACCGGCTCCACCCAAGCGCCGCGTATGGTAACGCCCTTGCGGAGAGTGATGGTGCTGCCGATCCGGTAACGCCCCGCCGGAATGTACAGCGTTCCGCCGCCGAGGTTGTATATCCTGTCGATCAGGTTTTGCAAGATACTGGAATTGCTAGTTCCGTCGGAGGCAGTGTTGCCCTGCGCCGTTGTCTTGATACCGGCTCTGCCGTTGTAGGTGCTTGTCGCGTTATATGCCGCGACGAATGTCCCGACCGACAAATCGGCGTTCGGCACTTCGAACCATTCCGGCGCTGCTGTGATGTTGGTCGTAAGCGCCGAAGCCTGCAGTACCGATACGTCAAAAATGGCAAGGCTGGGGATCAGCATGCATACGATCACGAACAGGGACAGTGCTTTTTTAATGCGTGTCTTCATGATGGGTTCTCTCCTTTTCTTGTTATGATATAATTATAATAGCCCCCGAAAGGGGATGAAGCAATGGTATGCCGTAATTGTGGGAGCATCAGCAACGTAAAAAACGGGAAGGTTCAAGGGGTACAACGGTACAAATGCAAGGACTGCGGATTTCAATTTACAAAAGAGGTAGCCAACGGTCGAAGCGAGGAAGAACGCAACAAAGCGGGAAACACATGGGATCGAGCGCAATAATTTTAGACAGCGTCATTGGTTCGGTAGATTTCGGCGCAAGACTTGTATCGTTTCAAGGTCTAAGGAAATGGTTGACTTGACGATGGGGTTGTTCGCCAAATTCCACGTCAACGGAGCTTTTAATCAGATTTTGCAAATGTTCGGGTAAATCATTATTGATGCAACACTCTCATCCTCAAAAAACGCCTTGTCATATTTGGGGATGAGTTCAATGGGCAACTCGATCCCAAAATCTTCTAATTCCTCAAGCGCAGTCACGATCACCGCCTCGGACTTCTCCCAACCCGGGACATAACCCAAATTCTCTACGTGGTTGAGCGTAACATCAAACCCTTCCGGCATCGCGTTCACATCTCTCACCGGATAATACCCCGGTTTCGGTTCGGGTTCTGTCTGCGGAAATTCCAACGAATCGATTTTTCCCACCAAATATTGCAATATCATCCGCGCATTGGTAACCGAAATATTTTTGCACCCGTTGACCATAGCCGTTTGCACCTGTAATCCGGTTAATTTTGTTTTCCCCACTAAATATTGCAAAATCAACCGGGCATCGCCGACATCGATGACGCCGTTACCGTTGACGTCGCCCGCAATAATAGATTGGGATTTTGTCGAAGCGATTAACGGTGTGCCCGTCAACAACAGACACATGGTCATGAACAGAGCTACGTCATGAACAGAGCTATCAAGGGAATGAACTTTTTCATGGTGGGATTGCTCCTTTCGAAGTTAAAGTAAATATACTACATTATATGCCTATGATTCTTGATAGAACACAAAAAACGGCGCAGACATGAGCGTGCTCGCTCCAGCCTGATGCCGTTTTAATGACAGGTGGTGGTTGCTTGCGGACAAAAAAACAATACGATTTGATCACTTGGCTCAAATCGGGGAACATCATCTTTATAGTGCCGCAACATAATAGAATCCTCATCTTGTATTCTTCAAGTTTCCAATCATATCCTAATTGTATAGTATCACATATTATTATCTTTTGTCAATACCTTTTGACAGTATTGTAACGTTCTGTGCGTGAAACCTTAAATTTCATACAATGTACCCCCGCGCCCAACTACCCCATTCAAGTTAAAAGTGAGTAATAATGCGGCTTGACGGCACCATCCGTAGCAACCCCGTAGCAACCGGCACTTTTATTTTATCTGATTAACCCGCCAACAATAAACATCAGCATCCAAACACTACCGCACACTCCAGCCGATATCAAAACCCATGCAATCACATTATCGACAATCGGATGATTTATATGCAGTCTTTTAAAATATGCCCCTAATCGCATCAGGCGGCTTCCAATATAATAGAGCATACGATAACCTCCCTCCATTTATAATATGCCATGTCAAATTGAAGGAAACGTATATGTCAAGGTTAAGGACACACCTTTGTTGGATATTATAGTTGCGCCAATATTCCCATTTATGGAAATATCATTTCCCGTTATCCCGTCAAAACTGAACCCTCCTACAGCAGTAAGCTGTATAGTTACAGTGTAAACCATGCCGGTTATAAACGGATCGTTGACCGGCGCCCATGCTTCTTTTGTTATTATGAAATTTCCGCTGCCACTTTCGTCATACGCTACCGTAGAAGGACTTTCTCCCGCTGCAGGGGCTATTATTCTCAGCGGAACAGCTACAAGGTCAGTCCTCGGAATAGGTACCCATTCTCCGTTCTGGCGACCGTAAATTACCCAATCGTATGGCGCATCGGGGATTCCCCCGCCGATTCCACCACTACCACCAGATTCCAGCGCTTTGCGTATTTTTATAAGCTCCCGCAAAATAGGAGAACTTATTCTTTCGTTTAAGTCTTCGGCTCCTAAAATATCGCTGATCTCTTCAAGCTCGTTCAAAATTGGTGATCCTGCCATGATGAATTCCTCCTAATGTTTTGGTATATAAGTTTCCTCCCCCGGCGACATCCGCTGTATCAGCGAATACCCGCCGTTGGACGCGAGGGAAATAAACACGGCGTTTGCCAGCACCATCGACCACTCCCGCCACCCGTCGATCGTGCCGCTTTCCAGCACCAGCGTTTTGAATATGAGACAGCCGGCGGATAATATGTAGGACAGGAATTGCGTGGGGCATTTTTTCAATTTTTCTTTCAGCAGCTGGGTGACGACCTCTACAAAAAGAACGCAGCCGGCGGTGGTCCCCAGTATTTCAAGAGAAAAATTATCCATAACATTACCCCATCCCATCCAGCCGACGGTGAGCGGCTTTTGTGGATTCCTCCATTTTGATCAACCGCTCCCGGATATCTTTTATCTCGTCTTTGATATCGGATACTTCGGTTTTCAACTCGGTCTTGATTTCTGTCATGCCGGTGCTGAGATGCTTCAACTCCACCATGATCGTCGTCATCTGCGTGGCGTCGATTTTGGTCTCCTGCCTGGCGTCTCTTTTGCGGCTGTGTATACCGCTGTAGACGGCAAAACAAACGGATATAATGGATATGATAAGTCCCACACTCAACTCAACAGGCATAAGTATTCCCCCTACTTTTTATTTTTCCACATTAAAATATTGACCATCAAAATGCCGCCCGCAATAACGATCTGAACCACCTGCAAAATAACAGACATATTATCCCTTTCCGGGGATATTGATTTTCT
>WRDE01000055.1 GCA_009783605.1 Oscillospiraceae bacterium | reverse complement strand
GACCGACCCCGCCCCCCTGCATGCCGCCTTACGGGAGATGACCGGGCGGGCGGTCCGGGTATTGGTGCTGGCCGCCAGTGAACGTCCGATGGAGGATATCGCCCGGAAGCGGTTAGACGACCTGATCCTGATCGGGCTGGCCGGTATCCGGGACGATATCCGGCCCGAAACCCGGCCGGCGGTCACCCAGATCCGGGGTGCGGGGGTGCAGATCGTGATGGTGACCGGGGACAACCGGGAGACCGCCGCCGCCATCGCCAAAGAGGCCGGTCTGATCACTTCCGCCGAAGCCGCCCGCGGGTCGGCGGCGGTGATGACCTCCGATACGCTGGCCGCCCTCAGCGACGCCGAGCTGACCCGGCGGCTGCCGCGGCTGCGGGTGGTGGCGCGGGCGCTGCCGGCGGACAAGAGCCGGTTGGTACGGCTGGCGCAGGAGAGCGGGTTGGTGGCCGGTATGACCGGCGACGGTATCAACGACGCGGCGGCGCTGAAACGGGCCGACGTGGGTTTCGCGATGGGTTCGGGATCGGAGGTGGCGAAGGAAGCGGGCGATATCGTCATCCTCGACGACAACATCGCCTCGATTGCCAAAGCCATGCTCTATGGCCGCACCATCTTCAAGAGTATCCGCAAATTCATCATCTTCCAGCTGACCATGAACCTCTGCGCCGTCGGCATCTCGATCCTCGGCCCCTTCCTCGGCATCAACACGCCGATGACGGTGATCCAGATGCTGTGGATCAACATCATTATGGATACCCTGGCCGGGCTGGCCTTCGCCGGCGAGCCGCCGCTGGCGGAATATATGCGGGAGCCGCCCAAACGGCGGGATGAGCCGATCCTCAACCGGTATATGCTGAGCCAGATCCTGTTCACCGGCGCGGTCACCGTCGGTCTCTGCGCCGCCTTCCTCAGCTGGGAGCGGATGGAGCGGCTGTTCCCGGGCGGCCAACTGCCCGGCGGCAAATCGCTGCCGCTTATGAGCGCCTTCTTCGCCCTCTTCATCTTCAGCGGCATCTTCAACAGCCTCAACGCCCGTACCCACCGGGTCAACCTGCTGGCCCATCTCCACCGCAACCGCCGGTTTATCGTGATTATGACATTGGTGGCGGCGGTCCAGCTGTTATTAATCTACCACGGCGGAGCATTGTTCCGTACCGTCGGACTGCCGGCGCGGCAGCTGGGGCGGGTGATGCTGCTGGCGGCATTGGTGGTGCCGGCGGACGCGGCCAGGAAGTTGGTGATGCGGCTGTTTGACCGGAAGGGGCACATATAATGTAATGTATAATGTATAATTATTACAATTATGTAATTACCTCTATATGGTATCCGCTGTCACATACTCTGCCGGTGTATATTTTACCAGACAGTTATTTTCCCGGATCAATTCGGTTCCGATGATATCGCCGCTGTCCTTTTTTAGATATTTGTCCCGCCACAATTCGTTCTGTCTGAAAAATTCACCGTTTTTTTGGATAAAGCGGTGGTTTTTTTCGTAGACATGGTATTTATACGGCAATTCCCGGTCGATCCGCAGATCTCCATTGATACATTTGCTGTCCAACCAGAATAAAAATTGATAGGTACGGTCGGTGTCGTTTTTAAGCTGCAGATCGTAGTAGTTATAGAAAACCGATGCGCCGCTGCCGAACGGCACCACCCGGCCGTCGTCGGGGAACGGGTCGAAGGAATGGTGATGGTGTTCCGAGATGGTCAGCGGGCTGTGCAGGCATAACCACCGGATCAGGTTGGCGATCTGGCAGATACCGCCGCCGGTCCCGGCGGTTGCTTCGCCATTCGACAGCATCATCCCGTCGAGATATCCCTTTTTCTTAGTCGGACGCCCGACCAATCTGAAAAAAGAAAAGGTCTCGCCGGGCCGGATGAGGATACCGTTCAGCTTTTCCACCGCGATTTTCAGGTTTTCCACCTTATTATACTGCAAAGTCAGATCCGAATCGCCCAGCCTTCTGACCAATACCGACTGATGCTTATACACCCGGTATCCCAGACTGTCGCCGGAGACGGCGGCGGAAAATTTCTGGCGGCCGAACCACCATTGAAAATAGCGGGCCAGCCGCCGTAATTTGACTGCGCAAAAATAGAACACCGGATTCCGGCCGGAAAGGGGACGTCTCATGGGGTATGTACCCCCATGAACTGTATCAGCTCCCGCACCGCTCCCATGACCGCATCCATCCCGGCCGTTTTTTTCACCGTCTTATCCCGGGTCATGATCTCGCAGATACCTTCTTTTATATTCCGGGGGCTGACAATAACCCGGACCGGGACACCCAGCAGGTCGGCATCCGAGAAGATGACCCCGGCGCTGAGCGGCCGGTCGTCGTAGATGACCTCGAACTGTTCAGCCTGAAGCTGTTCATACAGCCCGTCCGCCGCCGTCTTTGCCGCGGGGTCGTCCGCCCGCAGGCAGCAGAGGTGTACCTGCCACGGCGCGATCGCCATCGGCCAGATCGGGCCGTATTGGTCATGCCGCACCTCGCAGACCGACGCGGCCAGCCGCCCGACGCCGATACCGTAGCAGCCCATGACCGGATACCGCAATTCCCCGTTTTCGCCGGCGAACTGCATGGCCATCGACTGGGTGTATTTGGTACCGAGCTGAAAAATGTTGCCGACCTCGATGCCGCGGGAAATGACCAACGCCGGCCGGCCGCACTGCGGGCAGATCCCGCCGGTGGTGGCCTTTGCGAGATCATGATATTCCGCTTCGCCGTAATCCCGCTCAATATTGAAGCCGGTATAGTGATAATCCGGCTCATTCGCACCGCAGCAGATGTTGCTGATGCCTTTGAGCGATGTGTCTAACAGTATCTCAGCATTGTCCAGCCCGCGCGGGCCGATATACCCCGCCGCGATGCCGCTGTCTTCGGTGATGACGGCCGGGTGCACCTCTTCCCGCAGATGGTTGCGCAGCTTTGTCTCATTGACGTCGAGATCGCCGCGGAGGAATACCACCACATAGGCGTCGTCGGCGTTTTTCTGGTAAACCACCGCTTTGCAGGAGCTTTCTACCGGCAGTTGTAAGTAGTTGCAGACGTCCTCAATGGTTTTCGCGCCGGGGGTTTTTACTCTTTTCAGCGTTTCAATAGGCACTTCGGCGTTTTTGACGATACTTTCCGCCGCCTCCATATTGGCGCGGAAATCACAGCCGCCGCAGGTGACGATGGTATCCTCGCCGACCGGGGTCAGCAGCATGAATTCGTGGGCGACCTTGCCGCCCATCATGCCGGAATCCGACGCCACCGAGATCACCTCCGGCAGCCCGCACCGGGCAAAGATCCGCTCATAGGCGCGGTGGCATTTTTGGTAGTATTGCTCCAGGTCCTCCTGCGAGATGTGGAAGGAATAGGCGTCCTTCATGGTGAACTCCCGCACCCGGATCAGGCCGGCGCGGGGACGGGCCTCGTCCCGGAATTTGGTCTGGAGCTGGTAGACCATGAACGGGTATTTGGCATAGCTCTGGCCGTATTCCCGCACCAAATGCACCGCCGCTTCCTCGTGGGTCATGCCCAGCACCAGCGGCATGCCGCCCCGGTCGGAAAACCGCGCCAGCTCCGGCCCGACGCTTTCATACCGCCCCGATTGCTGCCAAAGCGCCGCCGGGATCACCACCGGGAACAGCACCTCCTGCCCGCCGACGGCGTCCATCTCCTCCCGGATGATCTGCTCGATCTTCCGGGTGATCCGCCGCAGCACGGTATAGGACGAATAAATGCCGCCGCCGACCTGCTTGATATACCCGCCGCGCACCATCAGCGCATGGCTGTCAATCACGCAGTCGGCGGGACGCTCTTTGAAACGGTCGCCGATGAGGTTGGTGAGTTTCATAGGTGGGCCTCCGTAATTATGCATGTTTGTTCTCTTTGTCTATCAATTCTGCGATCGAAAATTGATGTCCGCAATTCTTACATTGATATGCTTTTTGGTATGTCATATATCCATCATAATCACCGTCGGGGAGGTCTATTTTACTATTTAAATTCGCACTGACAAGTTTATCATACCCTGTTAGTTTACCACCGCAATGCAAACACACTTTTTTCTTAAATACTATATATTGGAATTCTTTTAATGAGGGCATAACATAATATTTCCCAACCGCTATTTTTTTACTTTTTTTCACATCTATCATTTCTCCTGAATATTTTTGTAATTTATCTGCCGGTTATATGGACATTTTGCTCCTCACTCCTAATTCCTAACTCTCCCCAAAATACGCCCCATACCAAACCAAAAACATATACACCGTCCAAATCTTCCGGCTGTTGTCCGCCTTACCCTTCTTATGCCGGTCCAGCAGCTTCATCAATTCATCCGTATAAAAAAACTTCTGCGCCGCCTCGCTTTGAAACGCCTCTGCCACCCGCGCATACCAATTGTCCTGCCGCAGCCAGACCCGGATCGGGACCGGGAAGCCCAATTTCGGGCGGGCGGTGCTCTTCTCCGGCAGGTGGCGTTTGGCGGCCTGGCGCATAGCGTATTTGGTGGTGCCGCCGGCGATATGGTGTTTCGGCGGGATTTTGGCCGCCAGCGCGAACACCTCCCGGTCCAAGAACGGCGTCCTTATCTCCAGCGCGTGGGCCATGCTCATCCGGTCGGCTTTCAGCAGGATATCCCCCACCCCCCAGGTGTGGATATCCAACGACTGCATCCGGGTCACATCCTCCTGCCCCCGGGTGCGTGCGTAATATTTCTGCACCTGCTCCGCCGGGTCGGTGGCGGCAATGCTCCGCAGCAACTTCGCTTTTTCCTTTTTGCCGAACATCCGGGCGTTGCCGATGAACCGCTGCTCCACCGTCTGGGCGCCGCGCAGCAGAAAGGAGCGGCCCTTGAACGCCGGCAGCGGCGACACTATTGCGGCGGCGAGCCGCCGCAGCCAGCGGGGCAGTTTCTGGTATTTGGCCAGCGAGAGCGGTTCATGGTAGATCCGGTAGCCGCCGAAAAATTCGTCGGCGCCTTCCCCCGAGAGCGCCGCGTCTACCTGCCCCGCCGCCAGCTCCGCCGCGAAATACAGCGCCACGCAGGCCGGGTCGGCCAGCGGCTGGTCTAACAGATACTGTATACGCGGCAGCGCCGCCGCGTATTCCTCCTCGGTGATCATGCGGATGGTATGGTCGATCCGCAGTTCCGCCGCCAGCTCCGCCGCGTAATCGGTTTCGTTGTAGTGGCCCGGCATATCGAATCCGACGGTAAACGCCTTCCGGCCGCCGAAATAGGAGGACACCCAACTGGAATCTACCCCGCCCGAGAGGAAACAGCCCGCCTCCCCGCCGATATCCCGGCAGGTCTCCACCGATTCGGCAAATACCTGTTCAATCCCGTCCACCGCCTGCTCCAGCGTCATGTCTTGGTCCGGATCGAATACCGCTTCCCAATACCGTTGAAGCTCAACCTCCCCGCCGGCGGTGATCCGCATAAAATGGGCCGGCGGCAGGGTGTAAATGCCCTTGAAAAAGGTCTCCTCCGGCAGGCTGTACTGGAACGACAGATACTTGTCCAACGCAGGTTCGTTGAATTCCTGTTCAACCAATGGATGCGCCAAAATCGCCTTGATTTCGGAGGCGAAAACCGTCCCGCCGCCGGGCAGGCGGGCATATTGCATCGGTTTGACGCCGAAAAAATCCCGGGCGATAAACAGCGATCCGTCGGCGGTGTTATAAATGGAAAAGGCAAAAGAGCCCCGCAGTTTTAATAACAATTCCTCGCCCCACTGCTCATAGCCGTGGAGTACCGCCTCCGCGTCCCCGCCGGCGGCAAAGATATGGCCGGCGGCCTCCAATTCCTCCCGGAGCGCCCGGCAGTTGTAGATCCTGCCGTCGAAACATAGGACTAACGTCTTGTCCTCATTAAAAAGCGGCCCGCCGCCGCTCTCAGGGTTGTCAGCCGGCAATGGGCAGCCCATTGCCGCGGGCAGCCGCCAGCCCATCGCCGCCCCCTCTCCGGTATAATATCCCGAACCGGGACCGCGATGGGCGATCCGCTCCGACATCCGCCGGATCACTTCTTCCGGGCGTTCAACTTCACCGGTAAATCCGCAAAAACCGCGCATTTTACACACATCCTTAAAATAATTTTATAAATTTCTTTTTTGAGGGCCGCTTAACTTATATGTCCACTCATCCGTACCCTCTTTTGGATTCCCAATATTTATGCACCGCCAGCACCAATCCGCAATACCCCGCCACAAAAATCAGCCAGGTGATGGCGCCGCCGGCCAGCGCGCCCACGGCGGGGAGTTCAAAGGCCCGCATCAATCCCACCTGTCCGAGAAAGAGCAGCAGCAGGCCGTGGTTCCCCAGCGCGCCATAGAGCATCACCGCCGCCGCCCAAAAACCGGTATAGACGGCGATATGCCGGTAACCGACCTGCCGCATATGCAGCATCAGACGTTCCCGCGGGACATACGGCGTCCCCTTCGTCATCTCGAGATACGGCTCCCGCAGCCGCCGCAGCATGATAAACAGCAGCATGGCGAGAAAGGCGAAAAAACCGAAATAGTAAATGGTATCCTGCCCCAATATCCCCAACGCGTCCTCCTCCATTCCCGGCGTGGTCTGGGCGAAGAGGAATGCGATATATACCGGCACCGTCAGCGCGTAGGGCAAAGTGGCCAGATTGGTCAAAAACATCCGCCCGATATCTTTTAACGTGTTCATATGGATGGATCCTTTCGTGAAAGTTAGGAGTGAGTGCTTGAATTTCCTCGCTCCGCGAGGAGGAGTGAGGAATTAAACAGCGCTGAAACTGCCATCGCCACCGCCAGCCCGGCCAGAAATCCGCCGATGATGTCGGAGGGGTTATGTACCCCGAGGTAGACACGGGAAAACCAGATGCCTATGACATAGACGGCTGCCAACAAAGTAAAAATTGTTTTACGCGCCGGGTTCATCCCGCTGTTCCAGATCAGCAGGATTATGGCGACGGTGAAGGCGGTGCCGGTCATGGTGTGACCGCTGGGGAAGCTCATACCGGCGGCGTGGACCAGCTGATCCGGCGGACGGGGTATGGCAAACAGCGCTTTCAGCAGCAGATTCAGCAGTGCTGATACCGCCATCGTCGCCGCCACCGGCAGTCCGACAGGGCGGCGGGTGCGGGGCAGCGCCAGCAGCAGCAGTGCCAGCGGCAGATAGACAAACCATTCCGCCAAATGGGTATAGATCCCCATAAACCCGGTCAGCGCCGGGAACCGCCGCGAGGCCACCCACTCATGGACGCCGCTGTCCAACGACAGAACCAGCGGGACCTGCCGCACCACCAATACCGCTACAGCGGCGAACAGCACCGCTGCCGCCGCGGCAATCGCCAGCTGCCATTTTACCCCCTGCCGGCTCATGACGCGAACCTCAGGGTGACCGACACGATTTCGCTGTCGGTGCCGAGCCGCAGCGGCGGCCCCCAGGTACCGGCGCCGGAGGTGACGACGAGATAGAAGGGATTTCCCCGCAGCGATCCCGTAAGAGGATAACCACCCAAATTTACGCAGCCGTAATCCAGCGGATAGGTACCGACGGTAATGAGGCTGATCGGAAAGATCTGGCCTTTATGGGTATGGCCGGTGAGCATCAGTACCGCGCCATTTTCCCGCGCTTCGTCGATATGCCCCGGCTGGGGCTGGTGGTCCAGCACAATCAGCGGCAGTGACCGGTCGGTGCCGGCCAGTATATCGTCCAGCGGCGTCCGCTGCCGGCCGCCGCCGTAGCCGCGGTCCCGCCGCCCGGCTAAGGTAACGGCACCGGCGACTGTCACCGCCTTATCCTCTAACAGCGTAATATCACTGTTCCGCAAAAAATCCCCCATTTGACCGTCATGGTTACCCGGTACCGCATAGACGCCATACCGCGCCGCTATGCTTCTGAACGCCTCCTGCACAGCGGCCACGTCGCCGATCGCCCGGAGATCCCCGTCGAAGATATCGCCGGCGATACAGACGATGTCGGCGTCCATCCGGTTGATCTTTTCGGCTATCCGGCGGACCCGGTTGACGCCGATGACATTGCCGAGGTGGATGTCGGAGACCAATACGATCCGCAGGGATTCCAGATTGCCGGCTGTTTGGACGGTTTCGACCTCATAATATTTTTCCCGCAGGACGACAGCGTGAACGCTGCCGTAAACCGTAACGCCGCCAGCCAGCACGATCACCGCCAGCCCGGCCGCCAACGTAGCCCGCCGGGAAAGAGCCGCCGGCCGCCGGCGCAGTTTTCGGATGAGCCAAAAAATAAAGTGGCAGACCGCCGCGACGATCAAAATCATACAGAAGATAATATAAAAGGCAAACCAGTAGCTGCAAATCGCCTTGAGCAGCCGGGTACCGGGCGCCGACGGGATCAGCATAAAGCCCATCCCGAGGACAGCGAACAGGGCGTATGCCGGAATAAAGAAGCGTTTCTTGATTCCGGGAAAGAATCCCCGCAGCCACCGGAAGGAATAGCTGCCGGACAGCAACCCCAGCGACAGAATCACCAGCAAAATCGAGCCGATAAAACCAAATATCATAGTATCTCCCTTAATTATCCATTATCAATTTTCAATTATCAATTATTTATGTGCTGCATCGGCGCCGGAATCCGGCCGCCCCTTTGTATAAACCGCGCGGGAGAATAGGTATTCAGCGCCATCACCGGGCCGCCGCCCAGCAGGCCGCCGAAATGCAGCTCCTCGCCGACGGCTTTGCCGATAGCCGGGATCACCCGGACAGCGGTGGTTTTGCCGTTGATCATCCCAATGGCGGCCTCGTCGGCGATGATGGCGGCGATCACCTCGGCGGGGGTGTCGCCGGGGATGTTGATCATATCCAATCCCACCGAACAGACCGCCGTCATCGCCTCTAACTTCTCGATGGTCAGCGCGCCGCACCGGGCCGCCTCGATCATGCCCGCGTCCTCGGTCACCGGGATAAAGGCCCCGGACAGGCCGCCCACATGGGATGAGGCCATCATGCCGCCCTTTTTGACCGCGTCGTTGAGCAGCGCCAGCGCGGCGGTGGTCCCGTGGGCGCCGCAGCGCTCCAAGCCTATCTCTTCCAGAATATACGCCACCGAATCCCCCACCGCCGGGGTCGGGGCAAGGGACAGGTCAACGATACCGAAGGGGACATCCAACCGGCGGGAGGCCTCCTGGGCCACCAACTGGCCCATCCGGGTGATTTTGAAAGCAGTGCGCTTGATGAGGTCGGCTACCGCCGTCAGATCGCAGTCGCCGGCTTTGGCCAGCGCCGCCCGCACCACGCCGGGGCCGGAGACGCCGACATTGATCACGCAATCCGGCTCCCCCGGCCCGTGGAACGCGCCGGCCATAAACGGGTTGTCCTCCGGCGCGTTGCAGAACACCACCAATTTGGCACAG
>WRDE01000054.1 GCA_009783605.1 Oscillospiraceae bacterium | reverse complement strand
GCTTCTATTGTATACTGCGAGCAGGTGGGGGTGAAACGGCAGGAGGGGGGACGGCGGGAGGAGATCCCCCGCTGGTACCACCGGATTATTCCGGTCAATAGTCGTTTCATAGTTTTATTCCCGGCTGGGCAAGCGCACCTAAAGACTGCAAGTGATTTTTGAGGATAACGGTGGCCTGGGTGCTCTTCATCGGAATCAACCGTCCCCGCGCCACCAAGACGATATCGGTGCCCGGCCGCAGCAGCGGCTCCAACGGCCGCAGCCCCTCCCGCAGTACCCGCCGGCAGCGGTTGCGGACCACCGCCCCGCCGAGCTTTTTGCTGACGGTGATACCCAGCCGCACAGTATTCTCCCGGTTGCGGCGGACATAGGTAACCACCGCGCCGTGAACGGCGGATTTGCCGTGATAATACAAGGTGCGGAACTGCTTATTCTGGTTAAGGGATTGAACGGCGGGCATAGTAACCTCTTTATATAGGCGTTAGGAGCGGCTACGGGCTTCGCCGGTTCGCAGCCAATAGAATCAACGAACAGGCGAAGTAATCGGGTCTTGTGCGGCCGCGACGGCGACGGTGCGCTGATTTTGCTTAACTACGAACAGCGAACAGGCGAAGTGCTTAATAGACAAACGCTCTGCGTTTGCCACAGCGCTGTCCCTATCGTCTGCTGAATCTACAATCAACGAACAGGCGAAGTCGCGGTCGCAACCGCACGAGCCCCGAACAAAAAAGCCACACGATGGTGGCTTTTTTAACAGGTGAGCCTCGGCATCATTTTTTTCCTCACATGTGTGGCGGCGCACACAAACGCCTTGCAGTAAGTTGTTATTAATATTACCCTTAATTACGGCGTTCGCGGGCTTTTCGGTCAGTACGTGAGCCGCGCTCTGCCTTTGGTTCTTCTGCGGGCAAGCACCTTGCGGCCGTTGGACGTCGCCATTCTTTTGCGGAACCCGTGTTCCTTTTTTCTGTGCCGTTTTTTCGGCTGATAGGTTCTGAACATCCTGTTAGCGGCGCGATAGACGCGCCTTCCTCCTTTCGACTGAGGGCTTGATAATCAATAAAGATCCATACGAGGTGACATTATACGCTATCTCAGGCGAAAAAGTCAATATCTTTTTAAATTTTTTAACATTCTCCCGGTGATTTTTGAAAAAATATACAGGGGCAACGGTAAAATTGTCCCTGTATGGTGTTACGGTGTCTACGCTGGCGGGGGGGGCTTCATCAACTCCCCCGTGGAAATTCATCAATCTTTCCGACCAGCATTTGCAGAATCAGCCGCGCATCGGCGATGGTGACCTTCGCGTCGCCGTCAACATCGGCGACATCCAATTCTTCTTCGGTCAATGTGATTTTACCGACCAAGTGCTGGAGCACCATCCGGGCGTCGGTGATCATGAGGATTTCGCCGCCAGAGACCTGGCCGAGGGGGATGGTACCGGTGCCGATCAATTTATATTTTATGTCATTTTCTATGGCGTAAGAAAGCGCTGTCGATCCGGGATAACAATGTATGGTATCAATCTCCCACGGCCAGGGAAATGCACTATCAACGAAATCGACCGTTTTATTAAGTACCGTTATATTTTTGAGGTTAGCGCATTCAAAAAACGCCATATTACCGATACTGTCCACATTAACCGGGATAGTTATATCCGTAAGCCCGGTGCACTCACAAAACGCCCAAATATCAATAGTCTTTAGATTATCCGGGAGAGATATCCCCGCAAGGCCGGTGCATCTCCGAAAAGCAGATTCTCCGATTGTTTCTAATTGATTTGGAAATACGATGCTCTCAAGCCCGGTACACTCAGCAAACGTCCAAGCATCAATAGTTTTTAAATTATCCGGGAGAGATATCTCCACAAGGCCGGTGCATCCCCAAAAAGCGCCGTCTCCGATACTTTCTAACTGGCTCGGGAAAGATATGTTCTTAAGTCCGGCACATTCAAGAAAAGCAGATTCTCCGATATTTTTTATTTTATCCGGGAGCGATATATCTGTAAGCCCAATGCATTCCCGGAAAGCGCTATCTCCGATACTTATCAAACTATCCGGGAGAGATATATCTATAAGTCCTGTACAATTAGAAAAAGCGGCGCGTCCAATGTTTCTCACGCTGTCCGGAAGCAATATATTTCTAATTTCGGTCTCATACGCAAAAGCCACATCTCCAATCGACACAACCGGATATCCTCCCGCCATCGCCGGTACGGTTACAATTGTTTCCGCTCCGTAATAACCAAAAACTTCTAATGTCTGCTTACTCTCATCGGCAAACACCCACGCAAAATCCGGAAACTCCTCAATCATAAAATTTTCTGCTGCCGAAACACTGACCCCCAGTCCGGCAAGCATCGCCAGCAGAATTGCCAGCATTGAAATCATTGACGTGAACTTTTTCATGACCTTTTCCTCCATTAAAATAATAAAATCACCGGGAGCCGCCAGCAGGGGTTCTCCGCGCGTCGCGGCCCCCGCTGACAGCTCCCGCGCAGCGCAAAAAAACACACAGGGATAAATCACCCCGTGTGTCTGAAACTTCACCGAAAATTCAAACAATCACCAACCGATTGACGGATTTGGGTACACCGTGGTATACTAAGGGGGCCAAAGTGCCGTTGATTCGGTTGTTTTTGGGGTGGATGCGTCACCTTTGAAGCAGGGTACAGGTGGTCTCAACACCTGCGCCTGCTTTGGCATTTCTTTGACTGCCGGGAACTTTCAGAAAGCTGTCGCTTTCTGTATCAGCAATGACAGTATATCACGGGAGGAAATAAAATGCAAGGATTTTTTTTCGTTTTTTAACATCCCCCCGGCGATTTTTGAAAAAATGTTGGCAAAAATGCCCGGGATATGATAAAATAACAGACAGATGATAATATAAAACGTTCAGAAAGATTGATTTTATGAAAAAGCTGTGGCTGATATTGAGCTGGGGCACCTATGTGTGGTCGGCGCTGAATACCGTTCTGGTCGGGTTCGGCATAGCGGGTGTCCTCAGCTCCGAGGGATTCCGGGCGAAGGACGGCGTGATCACCTGGCCGCTCTGGTTGGGGCTGGCGCTGCTGACCGCCGGGATGCTCTGGTATTATTTTTTCAAGGACCAGCCCTGGGTCTGCTTCACGTTGGTCTGCGCCGGGGCGGTGGTGCTGGCCGCCGTCGGGCTGCATTATATGAACCTCTTTCCGGCCACCGTCCGGCCCGGCGGCTCTTTCAGCGGATACACCGGGATGGGCAAGCTGACCACCCGGCATCTGGTTTCGCTGCTGACCGCTCTTTTCATCTGGCTGGCGATCCGGGTGCGCAGACAGGAGGAGCATGCCCGGGAGCTGGCGCTGGTCCGGGCGAAGTTGAAAGAAAATGAAAACGAAAAAACGGTGTTTAAGGATATTCCGCATTGGTGAGAAACGCAACAAAAAAACCGCCTCAATCCGGGGCGGTTTCTTCTTGCTCTTCATTTTTCGCTTTCTGCTTCTTCCGCAGATAATCAATCCCGTCCCGGAGCATCACCTGCAATACCGCCATCAGCGGCACCCCCAACAGTACGCCGGGGATGCCGAACAGCCCGCCGCCGACGGTGATGGCGACCAGCACATAAAACGGCTTGATACCGACCGAGGTGCCGATCAGCTTCGGCTGGATCAGGTTGGCGTCTATCTGCTGCAATACCGTGTTGTAGATGAATACCGCTATCGCGCCGCCGGGGTTGCCGCTCAGCAGTCCGATTACCACGCAGAAAATGGACATGATGATAGAGCCGAAATAGGGGATCAGATTGAAGATTGCCCCGAGGATGGCCAGCAGTACCGGATAGGGCAGCCCCGAGAGAATCAGCACCGGGAACAGCAAAATGCCCACTAACAGCGAATCCAATATTTTGGTGTACAGATAGGAGTTGAAAATATCCGCCGTCTTGCGGCCGTAGACGACCAACAGCCGCATCCACCGGGCCGGCAGGACAGCCGACAGCAGCGTTTTGAGGTTGCCGGCCAGCGATTCCCGGGTGAGCAGCATATAGATCGAGGAGATGATCCCCAGCAGTATGACCGAAATCGAAGACGTGAAAGACATCACCCGGTCGATATAATCCTGAAACGAGCTGGCGGACAGGTTGCCGGAGAGGTATTCAAAAAATTCTTCCAGATTGTCCAAGGGGTCCAGATACCGGATAATCGGATTTTCGGCGTGCGCAGCGACCCATTTGACAACGTTTTCCTTATATTCCGGGATAGATTTGATGAGGCCGGTAACGCCGCTGACGATGGAGGGGACCACCGACAGCACAAACAGCGTCACCGCGCCGGCCAACACTAAATACACGATCGCCACCGCGATACCGTAAGAAGCGCGGGAGAGCCGCTCGACCGGGATTTTGCGCAGCAGCCCCGCCAGCTTTTTAACCGGCATATGCAGCAGAAAGGCGATGATGAATCCGATGACAAAGGGTTCGAGGATGCTGATAAAACCGGAGATGATGCCCCAGACAGCCGGCAGGCTGTTCACAAGCTTATAGAAAAAAATCAGCGCCAGCCCCAGCGCGAACGCGCCGAGCCAGGTGAGCGGGCCGGAGAAGCGTCTTTTCATGGGACAGACCTCCTGTTTTAATTCACAATGCAAAATGCATAATTATGGTTTCTTTTGAAGGTATCAAAATAATTTTTAGCTCTCAACTGTCAACTGTATCAGCCCCGCCAGATCCGCCAGTGTCTCGATCCGCCCCGCCTGCTGGCGCAGCGCCGCGGCGCCCCGCCAGCCCCGCAGATACCAGGCTGCGTGCTTGCGGGCTTCCCGCAGGGCTGTCCGCTCGCCTTTCAGCTCGGCCGCCAGAGAAATTTGGCGGTATAGCACCGCCATCCGCGCGGATACCGGCGGCGCGGGCAACTGCTTTTCATGGTTGAGCAGCGCCTCGATCTGGGCGAAGATCCACGGCGCGCCCAACGCGCCGCGCCCCACCATCACCAGATCGCAGCCGGTCTGCTCATACATGGCGGCTGCGGCGGCCGCGGAATTGACGTCGCCGTTGCCGATCACCGGGACGGTCACCGCCCGCTTGACGGCGGCGATGATTGCCCAGTCGGCCGGCGGCGCGTACATCTGCTCCCGGGTACGGCCATGTACCGTAACCGCCGCCGCCCCCGCCGCCTCGCAGCGCAATGCCACCTCGACGGCGTTGACTTTATCTTTGGCATAGCCCTTGCGTATCTTAACGGTCACCGGCACCGACACCGCCGCCGAAACCGCCGCGACGATCTCGCCGCACAAAACGGGGTTCAGCATCAACCGGCTGCCACAGCCGTTGTTGACGATTTTCGGGGTCGGGCAGCCCATGTTGATATCGATCCAGTCCGGCCGGAACGCCATCGCCCGTTCAGCCGCCCGGGCCATCGTCTCCGGATCGTCGCCGAACAGCTGTATCGCCGCCGGGCGTTCCTCATCATCCAACTCCAGCAGCTCCAGACTTTTGGCGTCGCCGAAACAGATCCCCTTGCAGCTGACCATCTCGCCCACCACAAAAGCCGCGCCATACCCGCGGCAAATACGCCGGAAAGCCCGGTCCCCCACCCCGGCCATCGGCGCCAGCGCGGCCCGGCCGGAAATATTAATATTACCGATTTTCATATAACTCGTCAATAATAGCTCCTATCACAAGCATCGAACAGGCAAAGTGCTTGGCAGACAAACCTTCGGTTTACCACAGCGCTGTCCCTATTGCCTGCTGTAACTACAATCACCGAACAGGCGAAGTCGCGGCTTTAGCCGCACGAGCCCCGATACAGGCGAAGTCGCGGCTTTAGCCGCACGAGCCCCGATATTATCGTACCGGTTTCTCCACACTCTCGAGAATGTCCCCCGGTTGGCAGTCCAGCGCTTCGCAGATGGCCGCGAGGGTGGAAAACCGGATGGCACGGGCCCGGTTATTTTTGAGAATCGACAGGTTTGCCAGCGAGATGCCGACTTTATCCGACAGCTCGGTCAGCCCGATCTTGCGCCGGGCCATCATTACATCGAGATTTACCACAATTGCCAAGTTTTCCTCCCCCTCCCTATATCGTCATATCGTTTTCTTCCTTGTATGCCACCGCCTGGCGGAACAGCTCGGAAAAAACCAACAGGAACAGCCCCATCACCATAAACGCGGCCAGCACCACCACCATGAACACCTTGGAGACAAAGAATACCGCGAAAGCGTAGGAGACGCTGATCAGCAGACAGCCACTGCCCACCACCCGCAACCGCCGCACCGTGTCATGACAGAAGGGGTTGCGGGTGACCACGTTATGGATGATGCCGCGGGTATGCCAGAGGATGAATTCGGCGATGATACCGGAATAGGTCAGCACGATCAGATACTTCCAATAATAATTTTCGGGTTCTCCGGCATCGCGGCCGGTGATAAACGGGATGCTCCAGGGCAGTGTCACCGTCATAATTCCCGAGATCACCATCAGCGCGATCATGGTGATCTCCAGAAACCGGCTGATTTTTCCGATTTTTTTCATAGGGGTACATCCTTTACAAATTTTTATAGTCGTTAGATTTCTTGCAAAACTCACAAAGTGAGTTTTGCAAGAAATCTATTTACAACACAATCAATTCCTTTGGCACATCGGTCAGATTCTCGCACCCGTCGGCGGTCAGCCAGACCATATCCTCGATCCGGACGCCGAACCGCCCCGGCAGGTAGATGCCGGGTTCCACCGTCACCACCGCTCCGGTTGGGAGCAGATCGGTATTGGCGGAGGACAGCCGCGGCTCCTCGTGTACCTCTAACCCCACCCCGTGGCCGGTGCTGTGGCCGAACTGTTCGCCGTAACCGGCGGCGGCGATCACATCCCGCGCCAGCGCGTCGGCTTCGGCCCCGGTGATGCCGGATCGCAGGCCGGCAAGGCACCGCTGCTGGGCTTCCAGTACGGAATCATAAACCCGGCGCATCTCCCCGTCCGCCGCGCCGACCGCCACCGTCCGGGTCATATCCGAATGCCAGCCGTCTAACCGGACGCCGAAATCCAATGTCAAAAAATCGCCGCGCCGCAGTTTGCGGTCGCCCGGCACCCCGTGGGGCAGCGAAGAATTCGGCCCGCCGACCGCGATAATGTCGAAAGCCACGTCATCGGCGCCCGCGGAACGGACCGCGAATTCTAATTCCAGCGCGATCTCCCGTTCGCTGCGCCCGGGCGCGATCCGGGGCAGGATATAGTCAAAGCCGTACTGTGTCAACGCCTGCGCCCGCAAAATGGCGTCCCGCTCGGATTCGGATTTGACCGCCCGCAGCCCGCTCAGCCATTTATCCAACCGGCCGTCAGCGCAGAGCGGGCACTCCAACCTTTTTTCCAACCGGTAAAAAGCGTCTAACACGGTATGCCGCGACTCCACCAATAGCTCCGCCGTCCCCCGCAGCAGTTCGTTCAGCGTGTCGGACAGCTTGCGGTAACAAACACATTCCAGCCCGTTGACCGTCTGCCGCGCCGCCTCGATATACCGGAAATCGGTCAGAAACCAGCCCTTTTCGGCGGTGAGCAGCACCGCGCCGTCGGAACAGAAGAATTCGCTCAGATACCGGCGGTTGGCGGGATTCGCTATCAGCGCCGCCGTCCCCTCCGGCAATAACCCGCGGAGTTTTTCAGCGGCAGTCATACCGGAACCGCCTTGGAGGATTTTGTGAAATGGTTTTTCAACGCCTGCAGCGCCAGCAGATAGGAATCAATACCGAAGCCGGCAATTGATCCGATACAGACCGGCGCGGTCAGCGAGGTGTGGCGGAATTCCTCTCTGGCGTAGATGTTGGACAGGTGCACCTCTACCACCGGCAGCGGCAGGGCGGAAATCGCGTCCCGCAGCGCCACGCTGGTGTGGGTATAGCCGCCGGCATTCAATACCACCGCATCATACCGGCCGATCGCCTCATGCAACCGGTCGATCAGCCCGCCCTCGCTGTTGGTCTGGAAAATCTCCGCCGCGATGCCGAGGGCAGCGGCGGTCTGCTCCACCCGTTCGCAGAGGGCCTGGTAGCTCTCCACGCCGTAGACCGACGGTTCCCGGCTGCCTAACAGGTTAATAATTGGCCCATTTAAAACCAATATGGTCATAATAAACCTTCTTATATATTGATTGTCAATATACAGTATACCAAAAAGAAGACGACGGCGCAACCCTTTATTGCAAAATGAAAATCCGATATATCTCCGGGTGTACCCCGTTCGACAAAATTTATATTGTATATGAATTAATATTATGATAAAATGTAGAAGATAAAAAATCGGGAATTCAAGGGAGGAAAGCCACAGATGGATACCGTTATTTGCCCGGCGTGCGGCCTCGAATTGAAGGCGGCGGCGGTATACTGCGCCAACTGCGGGCATACATTGAACGATATACAGCTGACCGAAACGGCGGAGCCGGACGCGGTTGAGATGTCGGAGGAACCGGCTGGAGAAACGGCTGCCGGCGTGGAGGCGGTCACCGAACCGGTCAGTCTCGCTCCGTTCGGGGCCCCGGAAATACCGGATGCAACCGGAGACCCGGATAGTGTACCGCTTGAACCGGACAGGACAGAATATATGCCGGTTGAAACTGCGGAACCGCTTGATTCCGCGCCGGCAAGAGCCGTAAAAGCTACGGCGGCGGGAAAATACAGTAAATTGCGGATAGCTTTCACCGTTCTGCTCGGCATTCTGTTGTTTGTCTGTGTCTGCGCGGCGGTATGCCTGCATGTCGTGAGGCTGTCGGTGACCGAACAGGCGGTCAGGACGGTTGTGGCGGATATCAATGTGGAAATATTGGTGGATGAATACGATATCGCCGGAAGGATCATGAAAAACTTAAAACCGAGCATTGTCAGCGCATATAATATCTCGCCGTATATGATAGAAAATCTCTTGGAACGCGCCTTCATAAAAGAGTATGCCGCGGAAAATTTTTCAAGATATATCGATGCCTTTTCCCGGGGCGACTGCGGTTATACCCTGCCGAAAGAAAACCTGCGGCGGTTCTTGATGAAAAATAAAGACGAAATATGCAGAGAGAGCGGTTTCTCGCTGAAGGATGAGGATATCGGCCAGATTGTGGAGCATCTGGAGGATACCGGCTTTTTCGGGGATATTTCGGTGGAAGCCGTCCTCGGCCGGGCGAATATTCGGCCGACGGCGCTGCAATGGCCGCTATCGCTGCTGTCCTTAGTGATATCCCTGATGCTGTGCGCCGTTATCGTCACCGGCATGTTCAGTTTGAACGCCAAACGCTGCCGGGTGGCTTTTATGGGGACCGGCGTCACCCTCGCCGCCGCCGGCCTGCTGTTTATCGCCGTCGGACTGCTGTTTGGCAGCATCTTTTCGATGCTCACCAGTGTGTTGAACCAGAAATTGGTGGACATCTTATTTTCACAGATGAAAGCGGCGGCGCTGTTTGCCGGCCTGTATGTTTTTGCCGCCGGCGCCGGATGTGTCGTCATATACGCGTTGATCAGGATATTTACCAAACCGGTGAAAAT
>WRDE01000053.1 GCA_009783605.1 Oscillospiraceae bacterium | reverse complement strand
TAATATCCGCTACCTGAAATTCCGCGAATCCTTCGCCCGGGTCAAAGCGCTGACCGATACCCTGTTTGTGCGGAATCCCAAATATCTCGGCAATACCATCCCGATCAGCGGCGACGGGAATCTGACGGTGGATTAGAAAGGCGCGTCTTATGGAAAAAATCGAAAGTTTTAAAATTGACCACACCAAACTCCAGCCCGGCTTTTATCTGTCCCGGACCGACGGCGATATCTTCACCTATGATATGCGGGTAAAAAAGCCGAACACCGCGCCGTTGCTGTCAAACAGTGAGCTGCACTCCTTTGAGCATATGTTCGCGACCATTATCCGCAACAGCGAAATCAAAAACGACGTCATCTATTTCGGCCCGATGGGCTGCCAGACCGGGTTTTATCTGTTGGTGCGCGGCGCCGCCCATGACCGGGTGATCGCGGCGGTCGGGAAAGCGCTGTCGGATATTTTGGCGTATCAGGGGGAGGTGTTCGGCAGGAGCGCGGTTGAATGCGGGAACTATATGAATCTGAGTTTGGAAAGTGCCAAACGGGTCGCGCGGGAGTATGCGTCGGTGTTCACGGGGTTGAATATATACGAATAAAACCGGCGGAACACCCCTTGTTCCGCCGGTTTTATTATCCGCCCCATTCACTTCGCAATATCGCGTAATACGCCATATCCCCCCGGCTGCCGTCCTTGCGCAGGAGATGTTCCCGCAAAATTCCCTCCAGCTTCATGCCGTTCTTCTGCATCACCCGGCCGGATCCGGGGTTTTGGGTGTCGTGCAGCGCGATCATCCGGTGGGCGTTCAATTCCTCAAACGCGTAGCGAAGCGCCGCACCCAGCGCTTCGGTTACGATCCCGCGATTCCACCACCGTGAGCCGATGCAATAGCCGATTTCCAACCGCTCATGGTTATCGCTGGCGGCGTGAAAGGCGATTGTGCCGATAATGTATTTAGCATATTCAATGACCCAATGATAATAATCCGCCCGCTCATACTCGGTGACCCAGCTCTCTAACAGCTCTCGTGTGTGCTCCTCAGACGGATGGGGATCCCACCGCAAAAATTTCGTCACCTTTTGGTCGGAGCACCAGTTGGCATACATCGCCGGCGCGTCCGCCGCCGTCAGCCGGCGCAGGGTCAGCCGCGGCGTGGTCAGCGTCACCGTTCCCTTGTGCGTCAGCATTTTTACCCCTCCTTCCCGCAGATCAGCAGCGCGTGGTTGCTCATTCCGGTACAGGATTCATGCGCCACCATCCGGTCGTGCAGCTCCAGATACAGCGCGAACTTTTGGTCGTCCATCTGGTCCACCGCACACATGGTGATGAAGGAATCGGTACCCATATTGCGCAGTTTCACCAAACCGCTCCGGGCGGCGGCGGCCTCCATCTCCTCCGGCGTGGTGAAGTAGAAGACAAAGGGCTTTTCGTCGTTGGTGCCGTACCGGAACACAAAATCGTGGGTTTCCGCGTTGGGGTACCGCTCCCGGTGTTTATCGTGGACGCAGACGCCGACATAGACGCCGATCAGGTTGATATAGGCGAAGGCAGCCGTCCCGCCCGGTTTGCATACCCGGGCGGCTTCGGCAAACGCCCGCTCCCGCTGCTCCGGCGGCAGGTGATACATCGGCCCGAGGCAGCAGACCACATCGAAGCTGCCGTCGGCAAACGGCAGCGCCAGCGCGTCGCCGACCTGACAGGACACGTTGGCCAACCCCCGCTCGGCGATCTTGCGCCGGAATATGTCGATATGCGGCCCGAACAGATCGACCCCCACATATTCCCGGCACTTATCGGCGAAATGCATCGCGTAATACCCCGTCGCGCAGCCGATCTCCAGCACCCGGCTGTCCGGGCGGATATACTCCGCCATCGCCTTTTTGGTATAGTGGAATTCCAGCCCCTCCGACCGTGACCGGAATGGCCGTTCGTCCTCCTTGGTCCCGTCGCCGTACTGGCCATAGACCCGCTCCTTGTATCCGGACATCACAAATCCCTCCTTCAAAAATAAAAAGCGGCCAAGAGTATTATCACTCAGCCGCTTATTTGCTTTCTATAAGTGGATATTATCCACCACAAAATTCAAAAAGGGCCAAGCCTGTGTACCAGCATACCTGGTCAAGCATACCCATGATTTCCATATGATTGTTTTGCATCCTTTTATTCACAGCGCCGGCTCCTTTCGTTTGATTTTGAGAGAGTATAACAGACTGTGAAACAAATGTCAACCGTTTTTTCGCCTGGGGCAATCTAATTCGGTCAATATAGTTTTGAAAAAATACCATAGAAATATTTTTCCATATATGTTATACTAATTATAATTATCATCAAAGATGAAACGGAGGCGGAATGATATGAGCGATAACGACCGCGATCCCGCACATCCCAGTCCCGGTATTGATACCGCGTCGCTGGAGCGGCTGGCCGATATCATGAAGCTCGGCCTTTACCGGTTGAATCTTGAAACCGGGGATATCCGCCTCACAACCCACATCGCCAGGATGACGGGGCATGAGCTGGCCGACCTGCCCAACACCGAAAACACCAAAGACCTGCTGCTTTACAGCGATGAGGACCGGGATCTGGTGAATGACAGTATGCGCCGTATCCTCACCGGTGAGCGGGATCACTATCATATCGAATACCGGATGCGCCGCCGGGATTCCAGTATTGCCTGTATCGAAGAAACTGCTTTTATCTCGGAATACAGCGAAGACGGCCGGCCGCTCTGGATGTCCGCCATCGCGGCAGACCTGAGCCGCCTGAAATGGGCGGAGGAAAAGGCCCGGGCGATGGAGCAGGAGGTGCGGCGGTTATCCGCCGCTTCCGCCGATAATCTGGCCGAGGAAAACCGGCTGCTGCGGGCGGTCAACGCTGCCGCCGCAATGGTTATCGGCGGTTTTCATCAGGATTATGAAACGGTGCTGCACCAGGCGGTCCAGATGCTGGGCGAGAGTTTGCAGGCCTGCTATGCCGGCATCTGGCGCAACGCCGAACGGGAAGGCGTCATGCGCTGTTTCCTGCGCGCCCACTGGAGCGACTATACCCGCGATTTCGGCACGGCCCATGAAAGAGAATCTTTCATCTACGACGAATTTTTGCCCGACTGGCGGACGCAGCTGGCGGAATACAGCTTTGCCGCGCTGACCCGGAGCAGCCTGCCGGACGCATTCCTGAAATCCTGCAGTATACGCGGCGCCGGACATATTTTGCTGGCACCGCTGTACCTCCACGGCGATTTCTGGGGGATGCTCGGGTTCGCCCGCCCGGAAAGCGGAGCGCCCTTTACCGCTTATGAGGCCGAAACCCTCTCCTCCGGCGCCGTCATTATCGCCTGTTCGGTTTCCCGCAACGAAAATTTCGGCAAGATCAACGCCGACCGGGACAAGGCGGTAGCCAACACGCTGGCCAAAGGCGAATTCCTGTCCCGGATGAGCCATGAACTGCGCACCCCGCTCAACGCCATCATCGGTATGACCAACATCGCGCTGCGGGAACGGGATTTCCGGCGGGTCACCGAGCATCTCAAAAAAGTCGAAGCCTCCTCCCAGCTGCTGCTGAATATCATCAACGACGTGCTGGATATGTCCAAAATCGACGCCGGCAAGTTAGAAGTGGTCCTGGAGCCGTTTGATTTCAACGCCATGCTCAAAAACGCCGAAAACATCGTCCGGGTGAAGATGGACGAGAAAAAACAGCGGTTCACCCTCAACTGTGACGAATCGGTCTCCCAGATGGTGATCAGCGATGAGCACCGGCTGCTGCAGGTGGTGGTCAACCTGCTCAACAACGCCACCAAATTCACCCCCGAGTCGGGTGAGATCGCGCTGACCGCTTCCCAGTCCCCCGCCGGCAAGGATCAAATCAAGCTGCGGGTAGAGGTCCGGGACAGCGGTATCGGCCTTACGCCGGCCCAGCAAGAAAAGCTGTTCCACGCTTTTGAGCAGGCCGACGGCAGCATCACCCGCAAATACGGCGGCACCGGGCTGGGGCTGGCTATCTGCAAGAAGATCCTCAACGCCCTCGGCGGCGATATCTGGGTGATCAGCCGGCCCGGCCAGGGCGCCTGCTTCTTCTTTGAGCTGACCGCCGGTCTGGGCGACCCGCTTCAAATCCCCGAAACGCCGGATCGGGCTATTCCGGCGGCGGAAACCGCCGATACCGCCCGTGACTGGAGCGCCCATACCATCCTGCTGGCCGAGGATGTGGAGATCAACCGGGAAATCGTGGAATTCATGCTGGAGGAAACCGGCGTGAACATCACCGGCGTGGATAACGGCAAAAAAGCCGTCGAGGCTTTCGCCGCCGATCCGGACCGGTATACGCTGATCCTGATGGACATCCAGATGCCGGTGATGGACGGACTGACCGCCACCGAAACCATCCGGAAAATGGATCACCCCCGGGCCGCGCAGATCCCCATCATCGCCATGACCGCCAACGCCTTCAAAGAGGATATCGACATCTGCATTGCCGCTGGTATGAACCAGCACATCGCCAAACCCATCACAATGGAGCTGTTTCTCGAGGTGCTGGAGAAGTATATGAAATAGGGAAAAGGAGCCGCTCATATTCATGAATGTTTTTATTGATAAAACCCACAGATCTTTGGACGCGGCAAAACGCTCGCTTTTATCTAAGGGGCTTATATTCTATGCCCTCATGTTTTTTGCCGCCGCTTTTTTGCTGGAGATATTCGTTTTCAATTTCAAAGCGATACAAACCGCTTCCTATGAAGAACAGCGGCTCACTTTTGATTATGCCCAGCAAAACGGCCAATTTGAGGTCGGTGATTTTACCGTTATCCTCGCCGACGACGGTAAATCAATCGAGATTATTAATATCAACCGGGAAATCAACAATCTGTATATAAACATCGCCAACAAAAACCCGAAACCCGCCAAACAGGTCACCGGCGTGTCGATTTTTATCACCGACAAAGCCAATGCCTTATATGCCGAGCTGCCGGCGCGGGATATCCACCGCGGGATTGAGCGGAGCCAATATCTGTCGGTCTACACGCTGGGGGATTCGCAAGAGCTCAAAATCCGGGTCAACGCCGCCGAGGGAGAGCAATTCCAGCTCAACGCCCTGTCGCTCAACAAACCCATACCGGTGTTCTTCTCCGCCGGGCGTTTTCTGTTTATCTTTTTTCTTCTTTCCTTTATCAAAATCTTCGCTCCCGGTTCAAAGCTGTACCGCATCCGCTGCGACGCCGAAAAAATGGGCCAGCGCTGTATCACCGCTCTTCTCTGTATCGCGATATGCTTTGTTTTCGCCGCCATGATACAGGAAAATACCATCAGCCGCAATCCGGCCTGGGTACACCATCAGCAGTATGCCAAGCTGACCAACGCGCTGTTGAAAGGGCAGGTGTATTTAGACGATATCCCGCCGGAGGCTTTGGAGACGATGGATAACCCGTATGACACCGCCCTGCGGAAAAAAGTCATGGAGGAGACCGGGAGCAGCTATATCTGGGACACCGCGTATTTTAACGGCAAATACTATGTCTATTTCGGTCTGACGCCGGTGGTTCTGCTGTATATACCGGTGAAATTGATCACCGGGTTGGACCTCAATAACGCCTGGGCAGTATTATTCTTCTGCTGTGTCATCGTCTTTGCCGCTTTCGGCGTCGTCCGGCGGATCATCCGGAAATGGTTCCCCGACACGCCGTTTTCGGTCTATATCCTCCTGTCGCTGACCTTAGTCTTCGGTTCCGGTACCCTCCGGCTGCTGTCGGCTCCCCATCTGTATGAGGTGCCGAACTCCGCCGCGATAGCGCTGGCGCTGACCGGCTTATATTGCTGGCTCTCTGCAATAAAAAGCGGACCGGCCGAATCCGGCGGTCCTGATGGTCCGGAAAATCACCAGGTGAGCATCCCGCTGCTGACCGCCGGGGCGGTTTGTATCGCGCTGCTCGCCGGCTGCCGTCCCCATCTGCTGCTCTGCGCCCTTTTCGCAATTCCTCTCTTCTGGGATGTTTTCATCAAACAAAAATTCCTGTTTTCCCGAAAAGGCGTTTTCGCCGCCGTCGGATTCTGTCTGCCGTTTATCCTTATCGGCGCCGGCATCATGTATTACAACTACATCCGGTTCGGCTCGGTCGCCGATTTCGGCGCGACTTACAATCTGACCACCAACGATATGACCTCCCGGGGATTTGTCTGGGAACGGATTCCGGTCGGTATCTGGATGTATTTCTTCCAGCCGGCCAACCTCACCGCCAAATTCCCCTATGTAACGGGTACCGGTTTTTATACCCAGCATCTGATCCGGACCATCTACGAATCCAACTGGGGCGGCGTTTTCAACAATATTCTGCTGCTGTCTAATTTCTTGGTATTCCGCTTCCGCGGCGGACTGAAACAGAAAAAACTGTTCGGATTTACCCTGCTGTGTATCCTGATCTCCTTTATCGCCAGCATCTTCCTCACCCAGTATTCCGGCGTCCTCGGGCGGTATATTTTAGATTTCGCTTTCCTGCTGTTCCTCTCGGCCTTTGTCATCCTGCTGCTTATCCAAGGGCGGCTGCGGGACGAATACAAAAGATATGTATATCTATTCATTCTCATCGGGTTTTTCGTCTGCGCCCTGTACAGCCTGCTCTACTGCATGAACTTCTGGCGGACCGACTGGTTAGAAGGCGAACCCGGGCTGTACTATCAGATTGAAAACGCGGTGAATTTTTGGAAATAGAAGAACTGTTCCCCCCGTCTGCGTCAGGTATACATCTTCCTCAATTCCACAATCTCCCGATCCCGATACACCAGATCCTCCCGCTCACCAAACCCCCGCTTCTCCCAAAACGCGTTGCCGTCCTCATTTTTCCGGAACGCCACCAATGCCACCTTGCAGATCCCTTCCCGCTCCAGCGCCGCCAGCGCGGCCTCGACCAGCGCGGTCCCGATCCCCTGCCGCCGCTCACTCTGTCTCACGGCGGCGTGGTGGATATAGCCCCGCCGCCCGTCATTCCCGCTCAAAATCACGCCAACAACGCTGTTGCCGGCATCTTTTTCTGCCACAAAACAAGTCCGCGGATTCCGCAAAAGATACCGGACAATCCCCTCCCGGGTATCATCCATATTGTTCAGCCCCATATTCGGCGTATCCCGCCACAGCGCATAAACCGCGTCATAATCGTCAGCAGTCATCACCCGTATCCGCAATCCCTCAGCTTGCAACTCCTCACTTCTCACCCCTAACTCCTCACTCTCCACACGTTCCCCCCATCAAACACCGACCACACCACCGCCGGGAACGCCTCCCGCAATATCGCCGCCAGCGGCTCCAGCACCACCGCTTCGGTGGGATGATGTCCCGCGTCGACGGCAGCGATCCCCCGGGCGCGGCATTCCAACCAATGGGGATGCTTTAACTCACCGGTTACAATGGCGCCGATATCCGGATCCTGCGCCGCCGTTTTCAACAGATACTCGCCGCAGCTGCCGCCGCCGACCGCCACCCGCCGCACCGGTTTACTGCCGGCGGAAAAACGTACCGTAACCCCCAATTTTTCCTCCGCCAACCGCGGCAGATCGACCCCCTCCGGCAGCGTCCCGATCCGGCAAAGCCCGTCCTGCGCCACCGTAATATCGGTCAGCCCCAGCCGCCGGGCCAATATATCGTTGACCCCGCCGTCGCACTTGTCCAGATTGGTGTGCACCGCGATAGCCGCCATGCCCGCGCCGGCCAGCTTATACGGCAGCCCGTTCATCCGGCTGACCGGCTTATAGATAACCGCATGATGGCTGACAATCAGCGCCGCGCCGGCGGCCACCGCCGTTTCTATCGCTTCCGGGGTGATATCCAGACAAACCAATGCCCGGCACCGCCGTTTCGGGTTCCCCCACCAACAGCCCGATATTATCGCCCTCCTCCGCCAGCGAAAACGGTATTTTTGCTTCAAGAAAGGTGAGAACCTCGCCGACTGTTGTATAATTTCCCATAAAAAACTCCGTCCTTCATTGTACATTTTACATTATACATTGTACATTTCTACGTATTTCCCGCAAAATCTCCCCCGCCTCCGGATCCCCGCCCGCCGCCTGCTTTTCCAGCCGGCGGATCACGCCGCGCAGACAGGCCTGTCCATCCGGTGTACAGGGCAGCGCGCCGGTATAGCAGTCGGCCACTGAGAACGGCTTTCGCTCCCCGGTATACACGGCGCTGAGGATCAGATACAACCGCCGCCGCTCCCGTGCAACCTCCTCCTGCTTGACCGCAAACCCGTTGGCATATAAATACTCCCGCAGCCGCTCCGGCCGGGTCATCGGCTGCAGCAGCCAGCGTATATCCGGCGATTTGGCCCATTCGCAGCGCGCAAGAATGGCGGCGATATTTTCGCCGCCCATTCCGGCGATAATGACTGTATCCGCCTCTCCCGGTCCGAGGGCGGCCAGCCCGTCCCCAAGCCGTGTTTGGATCCGGCCGGCCAGCCCCGCCCAAGCAATGTTCCGCGCGGCGGCCGCCAGCGGCCCGGCGGCGATATCACAGGCAACGGCCCGCGGACAGACGCCGCCCGACACCAACCAGATCGGCAGCCGGGCATGGTCGGTCCCGATATCGGCGGCTACACTGCCCGGCAGCACCAATGCCGCCAGCGCGCTCAACCGCGGGGATAATTGTGCGTCGTGAATTGTGAATTGTGAATTCATCAAGACATGTGCTGAACCAGCTTCTCTACCAGCGCATCGGCGTCGACGCCGTGGACCATGCAGGCCTCAGCCACCGTTTCACCCCGGGCCGACGGACAGCCAAGGCAGTGCATCCCCATCTCCAGAAAATACTGCGCGGTGGTACGGTCGGCTTCCAAGATATCGCCGATCAGGCTGTCTTTGGTAACGGTCATATTGTATACATCCTTTCGGTTTTCATATGCTTTCTATTATACTATCCGCCCGGATTGAACACAAGTCTTTTCTGCTACATTACCCCTCATGCCGGTATTTTTCCCGCGTAGCGATACCGCCGCGGATGTGCCGCTGCGCCTTGTTGACCTCCAGCACCACCCGCACCTGCCCGTACAGATACGGATTGACCGTTTTCAGCCGGTCGGATACGTCTTTATGTACCGTCGATTTGCTTATATGAAACTTCTTCGCCGCCGCCCGGACGGTGGCGTTGTTTTCAATGATAAACTCACCCAATTCCACCGCTCTTTCCTCTACACAGCTCTTCACTCCCAGACCCTCCCTCAGACGCGCCGTCAGATCCGCTGGCGCTTCCCGATTTATCTGGTTATGTATATGAGCCGGCGCGAAAGATTAGCACAGCCGGAAGGATCGGCAGAGGTTGTCAGGAATGTACGTTTTTGAGATTGATCTTTATCGGAGGAGAAACACTGTCCACTGACAACTGTCAGCTGTCAACCGTGAACTCCCACCCATAATCCCCATGATAAATCATCTGCTTGGTCATACCGCCGTCAATCGTGATCTCTTCGCCGTTGATGAACCCGGCCTGTCCGCCGCAGAGGAACAGCGCCGCCGCCGCGATATCCTCCGGTCTGCCGATCCGGCCGGCGGGATGCTGGC
>WRDE01000052.1 GCA_009783605.1 Oscillospiraceae bacterium | reverse complement strand
CGGGTGTATCGGGGAATACTGGGACGCGATCCGGAAAAACGACAACCTGCTCGGCGCCTTCGTCTGGGATTATGTGGATCAGGCCATCTCGGCGCCGCTGAAAATCCCCACCGTGGTGGAGGCGGATAAGAGCGGCAACGGATTCAAGGGCGTCATCACCGGCACGGTGGAATCCGACCCGGTCTGGGGCGATGTGCTGAACGGCTATCTGGACTTCCCCTCAAACAACCCCAACAACTATAAATTCAATGAGGCCATTTCCGCCCGCAACCCGTTCACCTTTGAATCACTGATCTATCCCCTTCCGGGCAGCACCGCCGCCCAGCAGACCATTCTGTCCAAGGGGGACAACCAGGCGACGCTGCGTCTGGACGGCAGCGGATTCGACTTTTTCGTCCGGGCGGGCGGCGTCTGGGTCACCAACCGCTTCAGCGTGCCGTCCGGCTGGGCGAATAACTGGCACCATGTGGCGGGGGTATTCGACGGGACCGATATGTTCGTCTATGTCGACGGCGCGGCCGCGACCCGCACCTCCAACAATCCGGTCACCGCCGATATCCAGACCACACCCGATACCTTCGGCGTGAATTATGACGCCTCCACCAGCCGGGTCGGGCATTTCAAGGCCGCCCGGACCCGGGTATACAGCAAAGCGCTGACCGGAGCCGAGCTAATCGCCCAGATGAACGCCGATAAGGGCAGCGGCGCCTACGCGGTGCCGGTGAGCGATCCGGCGGTACTGATCTGGTTGGACTTCCGCGGCGCCGTCCCCGGCCCGGACACCACCGCGGCGTGGGATTATTTTGGTGAGGTCGGGCACCCGTTCATGGGCGGCCGGTTCTTCGGCTACGGCGGCGACTTCGGCGACACCCGCAACGACGGCAATTTCAGCGGCAACGGCCTGCTGGCCGCCGACCGCACCCCCCGCCCGGCTATGGCCGAGGTGAAATATGTCTACCAGCCGGTCTGGTTCAGCGCCACCAACACCCAGCTGTGGAGCGGTCAGGCGGAGATCTATAACGAGATGAATTTCGCCGATACCGGCCGCTATATCTTCAACTGGGAGATGGTGAAGGACGGCGCGGTGATCGAATCCGGCAGCTTTGAGGAGATCGTCCCGCCGAAACAGCGAATGGTAGTGGATATTCCCTTCGGCGCGGTGGCGGCGGACGGGGAATATTTCCTGAATCTGCGTACCGCGCTGAAGGAGGGCACCGATTGGGCCGAAGCGGGGCATATCGGCTCCGCCGGACAGATAGTCCTGCCGATGGGCCTTTCTCACGAACCCTATCCCCCACCGGCGCCGGGACCCGCGCTGACCCGTACCGAAACCGGGGATTCCCTCACCTTTACCGGCGAAAAGTTCACCCTCGTGTTCGACAAGACCACCGGGCTCATCTCCTCCTACACATACGGCGGGCAGATGGTCCTGACCGAAGGGCCAACCCCCAACTATTGGCGGGCGCTGACCGACAACGACATCCGGGCAATCAATGACAAAACCTGGGGCAACGCCAACCGGAACATGCAGCTGGCGTCGATGACCGACACCTTCTCGGCCGGCGGCAGCGCCGCCGCCGTATCGGTCACGCTGACCCTGCCGAACGTGGGCAGCAGCACCCAGAAGATGATCTATACCGTCTACGGCACCGGCGAGATCCATGTGGAGGCGACGCTGACCCCGGCGGCCGGCCAAGGCAGCCGCCAGATGCTGAAGGTCGGGGCGTCGATGACGCTGCCGGCGGGATATCAGCATGTCACGCTGTACGGCGCGGGACCGTATGAGAACTATACCGACCGGCGGCGGGGCAGCCCGATCGGGCTGTACAGCTACAGTACGCTGGATGCGTTTGAACCCTACCTGAAACCCCAGGAATCCGGCAGCCACACCGGCGTGCGGTTCATCGCATTAGAACAGCCGGGCAATCCGGTGGGGCTGAAGGTGGTGGGCGACAGTCTGATAGAAGCCGGCGCGATACCCTTCAAGGTGTCGGATTACGACGGCAAAAAGCATCCCCACGACATGCGGCGCACCGACTATACCGTCCTCAATATCGACCAGATCTCCCGCGGTCTGGGCACCGCCAGCTGCGGGCCCGATACGCTGGCGAAATATCAGCTGCCCGCGAACAAGGTCTATACCTACGGCTATACCCTCGTCCCCTACGAAACGGTGCCCGAATTGCCGCCCGACCCGCCCGCGGGGCTGACCGCCGACAAAGCCTCCTCACCCACCGCGGCGGACGGCATAATCCGCGGCGTAGACCCCGATATGGAATACCGCCCGGCAAACAGTGATACGTATACCGCCTGTATCGGGAACACCATCCCCGGCCTGCTCCCCGGCGACTACTTTGTCCGGTATAAGACAGCGGGCAAAACCCCGGCTTCGGCCGAGGTAAAGGTGACGGTGGAGGCGGCGGAGATCCTGTACGGCGACGTCAACGGCGACGATAAAGTGGACATCACCGACGCCCGGCTGATTCTGCAGCATCTGGTAGGCAAATATACCATCCCGGATGCCCGGATGGTATATGCCCGGGTCAACGGCAACGACAAAGTGACCATCAGCGACGCGCGTTTGGTGCTGCAGTTTATCGTGGATAAGATCGACCGGTTTCCAATAGAAAATGTATAATGCATTATGCAATGTACAATGCGTCTTCAAATTCACCGCCACACAATTCATCACATCCGCTGCTAATTGGTTTGCGTAATTGCGTTAAAACGCAGAACAAAAATAAATTCCCGTGCCGCGGCACGGGAATTTATTTCTTGTGCATGTGTTGGTTACTGGCTTAAATCCGGAAACACGGTGATCTTTTCCACGATATACTGCAGCACCAAACGCGCGTCGCTGATGGTCACTTTGCTGTCGCGGTTGACGTCGGCCAATACTAACTGTCCGGCGTCTAACGTGATTTTATCCACGAGATGCTGGAGGATCAGCCGGGCGTCGCCGATGTCGACCCGGTCGTTGCGGTTGACGTCGCCCAGCAGGATGCTGGCGGCGCCGCGCAAGGCGTTGGCCGCGTCGAAGAGGGCCCTCTCAAGGGTATTTATCTGGGCCTGGGAATAGCCGGACGCGGCGGCGGAACAATTTTTGGCGGCGAGCAGAGCGGCCCGGTAGGCGGCGACCTTTGCCGGCTCTTTGGAGCCGAGCACCGCTTCGGTAAACTCTTTTTCGTCTTTCTGGATTTCGAGATCTAACCAGCCTTTATCCAACAGGCTGACACTGCCGTTCGGGCGTTCCAGACCGGGGGCGAAAGCGGCGGCGGTCCAGGGCTTTTCGGCGGGATTGCCGGCGGCGTTCATCGAGAACCAGTTGATATTGACGCTGGCGTTGAACACGAGATAGATATCGTGGACCCCGGGGGTGATGCTGGCGTTGCTGATGTTGGCAATTACATCGTCATAGGTGTGCCAGCTGACCTTGCCCTGCACCGTAGCGGCGGCGATGACCGGCCCGGCCGCGGGATCGTCCAACCGGACGGTAATGACTGAGGTGCCGGCATCCTTGGCGGCGCGGAAGGTCACGGTGGACAGGGCGTTGCTGCCGAAATACACGTTTTTGTAGCATACCCAGTCGCCGTTGGCGATATTGCCGATATTGTAAGGGGTGCCGGTTCCGTCCGAACAGTTTTGGATGTCCAGAATGGCGCCTTTTTTCTCGTCAAATGTCTCGGCCTGAATGGTACCGGGCATCGAGATACCGCTGTTGCCGGGGCCTTTGGTGAATTTGATCTCGATGTAGCGGTTCTGCCGCCACACCTTCAGCACGATCTCGGTGCCGTCGGCGATGGCGCCGTATACCTCGAGCAGCCGTGCGGTATCGGTCACTAAGTAGCCGTTGACAGCGGTGATGATATCGTTGGCTTTCATCCCCAGCGCCTGGCCGAAGCTGCCGTCGGTGAAGGATTCGATGAAGGCGCCTTTCAGGTTCATGTCGTCCGGAGGGGTGGTGGCGTCGAGAACCGGCTGCGAATACAGATTGTTGACGTTGGCGCGCAGGAAGGTTCTGGGATCGGCGGTGGGGATATCCTGCCGCATACCGCCGATGAGATAGGTATGCCCCTTCTGGGTGTCAAACCGGATGGTATCCTTGTCAATCCGGGTGTAAGCGATCTCGCCCCCGGGATTCGCCTTATCGGTGACCTTGACCTGCTGGAAATTGTCGTGGCAAAGGGTCAGCGTATTGCCGTTCAGCGAGGTGATCTCAGCGTCTTGCAGCACGGTGTTTTTCCACTTCATGCTGACTTCGTAGCCGCCCCGGGCCAGCAGGCCGGTGATGCCGCCGGTCTGGAATTCAACCGGCAGCGTGGGCAGCAGCTCAATCAGATTCTCGTCGGAGTACAGCAGGCTTTCCATGACGATGGCTGGCCAGGCGTTGCCGGTATCGGTACAGAAGATGCCGTCGCCGTATCCGGCCGGGTCATTCAGCCCGTAATTCCGGTCGCCGCCGTGGCGGGTGGTCAGGTTGGTGTAGAACATATAGGAATTGGATACCTGTCTCAGCCGGTTCATGACCCCTTCGGGGTATTTGAGGGTGGCCGATACCATCGCGGTGTGGACCAGCCCGTGGCCGTTGAGCCCCAAATCGCGGCTGTTTTTCAGTTCCACCGCTTTTCTGGCCGCCTGATACAGCGCCGGATCGCCGGTGTGCGGCGTGATCTCACGTAAGAAGTAGGTGGCCAGCAGATGGCTGGCGTGGCGGTGGCCGTATTGCTCCTCGTTCTGCAGCGACGGCCAGGACCATTCGGACAGTCCGCCGTTACGGTCGGTGAGGTACGGCGGGAGCTTGTCGAACCGGTCCTTCCATACTGCGTATTTGGGATCGTTCTTGTTCAGCATATCGTGGACCAGCATCAGCTTTTCCAAACAGAATTTGGCGCCGGCAATGTCCATGCTGGAATTGTTGAGGAGAGAAAATCCCTTCGCTCCGCATTCGGGTGAAATGGAGCCGGCGAAGACATATTTGCCGTTCGCATCCTTAAGCGTGAGGAAGTCCTCATAGAAGTCGCCCATCTCCCGCAGCAGCGGATACAGGCGGTCCTCCAAGAACTGCTTGTCGCCGGTGACCTCGTAATATTCCCAGAACGGCTGCAGCAGCCAGCCCATTTCGCCGGTGACATACTGATAGGGATAATCAAAGCTGGTGATGGTGGATATCAGCCCGGAGGTCCAGTTGGGGCAGTTGCCGCCGGCCAGCAGCCCGCGGGTACCCAGCAGCAGCTCGGCGTTTTCCTTGAAGCCGTCGGCCCAGGATTCGTTCAGGAAGAAATATCCCTCCATCGTCTCCATCATATTGCCGATGATACCCTGGGTGACCTGCACATTGTAGTTGACGTCGAGATGGTAGGTGCCGCCCCACCCCGCGCCGCAGTCGCCGGCCCAGATGCCGATCAGGCTGGGGCCGCCCATGTCGCCGGAGGAGCAGAGGTAGTGATAACGGCCGGCGTTGAAGAGGCGCTCATACAGGGCAAGGATGGGTTTGGAGGAGATTTTCTGGAGCGCCAGCAGCGTTTCGTTGGACAGCTTGCGCTCGGCCTCGGGCGCGTTCAGGTCGAGAGCGACCCGATTATATATCTCGCCGTGGGTGGTTTTCTGGCCGGCGAGGAGGGTGTTGTAGTCGGTGGAAAGGGTCTGAAGGTAAGCCTTGATCCCGCCCTTGTTCCACATGGCGGCGCAGTCGTCGGTGCCGTTCCATTTTTGCCAGGCTTTGGTGGTCGGATTGAAGTGGTCCTGCGGCTCGAATTTGTAGTGATCCGGGCTGTAGTATTTTTTCTGCTGGGTGAGGATGATGACCGAATCGGCATTGCTCACATTGAGGATGCTGCCGCTGAACGACAGGGTGCCGCCGGTGGCGACCACCCGGGAGACCCCCTCATAGCCGGATTTGTTGCCGGTACCGGGATAGAAGGAGCGGTAATTCAGCCAGGCCTCGGTGGTGCTGCCGGCGGTCAGTGCGTTGTTTTGCGGCTGGCCGGCCCATAGCCCCATGCCGCTTTCGGTGCCGATCGAGATGGCGCAGTTGATCTTTTCGCCGCCGGATGGCTTGGTCAGCTGGGTGACGATGACGTCGTCTTTCCGGGAGACGAAGGTTTTGCGCTCCCAGTCGCCCCGCGCGTCGGTCCAGTTCACTAATACCTCGGCGGTGGTGTAGTCGTTGGAGCGGGAATAATTGGTGACGGTGCCGCTGGAGGGGATACTGATGTTCATCTTGTAGCCCGGGTGTACGCTGCCCTCGCCGCCGTCCCGCCAGCCATTCCGGTTGGCCAGATTGTTGGCGATCTGCCATTGCTCATTGAAGCAGGCGTTTTTGATCGATTCGGCGAGATTGGTGTAGAGGACGCCGTTATAGGTATAGGATTGCGTGACCATGTTATTCATGGTGCGCTTGGGATTGGCGATGGTGGCCGCGTTGTTGTAGAGCCGGTGGGTAAACACGGTGGTCTCATTCAGCGGGTTGCCGAATACGATGGCGCCCTGGGTGCCGTTGCCGGTCAGCAGCCCCTCCTCCCACTGATCATAGCGGGTGGGATACCGGTCGGACCAGCTGCCGCGTTCGGGGACCGTGACCACCGGCGCGCCGCCGTCATCCTCGGAATTCCAGGCGTCATAGGTGAAGGAGGGGGTTCCGGAGCTGAAGCGGCTGTCGATTTCGGCGGTGACGGTTTTGGATTCTCCTGGCATCAGCGAGACATAGTTGTCGCTGTAATAGACCGGCAGCATCCGCTCGCCCGCGCTGTCCACCGTCCGCAGATGCACCATCAGCGCGGGGGCGGCGGTGTTGTTGGTCAGGGTGACAGAGAAGCACTTGTTCCCGTTTTTATCCGGCAGCGCCGAAGCGGCCAGATCCACCCTGACCTTGGGCAGGGTATCCAACGCCTGGAACGCCATATAGGTCCGGGCGTTATACCAGTAGAAGTTCTCCGAGATGAGCTTGCTGGCGCTGTCGAAAACCTCTAACTTGATGTAGCGGATATCGGTCGCGTCGGGCAGACTCGGGAGCGTGTGAACCTGCTGGGTGGTATCCGGGTTGGCGCTGACCGTTTTGGTGGCGGTCTGCAGCAGCTTCCCGCTCATATCGTAAATGGTCATATCGACCTTCAGGCTGCTGGCGGCCAGCAGGGTATTGTTGCACAGCATGACGCGGTTGCTGCCGCTGACCCAGTAGGCGTTGATGGGCTGATTGCCCTTTTTGATGCCGAAGTAGCCGCCGTTGACGTCATAGTAATAGTCGTAGGTCTGCCAGACCATCGAGGGCCAGGCCGACTGGCTCATCCACATGAGGGTGCCGCCCGAACGGTCGTCCGAATCGTTCTCGAAGATGGCCTTGTGGTTCTCATAATTCATCATCTGGGATTTGCGGGTGAAGTCCCGCAGCCCGGTGGGGACGCCGTACCAGGTGTTCATCTTCCGGTCCCAGTCGTCGGCCCGCTGGGCCGAGCCGTCGCAGTAATCGTGCAGCCCCCATACGTTGTCCATCGGCCATTCGTGGGCGGGGGTCAGCATCTCTTTCATGCTCTCATAAGTGGGGATGTTGGGCAACCCCAGCTCGCTGTGCAGCTTGTTGGCGTTGCGGTTGAAGTAACCGGTGGGATCCTGGAGCCCGTAGGGACCCCAGCCGGATATGCCGGCCTGCTCGGCCATATTGGCGTTATCCGCCGAATGGGGGACATACCAGCGGGTGTTGTCCAGACTGCCGCCGGCGGGATATTGCGTGTACTGTCCCGGCGCGGATACGATGCTCTTGAAAAAGGCATTGAGCCGGTCGGGGGGCATCCCTTCATTGCGTCCGCACCAGATCGCGATGGCGGCGCGGCCCCGGAGCTTTTGTATCTTATCCCGGGCGTTGGCCTCGAACATATCCATGTCGGCCGGCGCGTTTTGAGGGCCGCCCGTGCCGCCGTGGTCGCCGGGGTTGGCTAACCAGAAATCGTCAAAGACCATGATGCCGTACTTGTCGCAGGCGTCATAGAAGGCCTTGTTGTTGGTCATCCCCACCCAGTTGCGGATCATGGTGAAGTTGGCCTCGGCATGGAGCCGCACCTTTACGTCATAATCGGCGGGGGTGGCGGCCAGGTTGGAATCATCCATCCCCCAGTTGCCGCCCCGGCCCATCACCCGGGCGCCGTTGCAGAGGATGCGCAGGACCGGGGAGGACGCGGAACCCGCGTTTTCATAGGTGAACTTGCGGACGCCGAATTTGAAGCCCTTTGCGTCGGAGACCGTCCCGCTGACGGTCGCCGTGACGTTGGCGGTATAGAGCGGCTGGGCGCCGTAGGTGTTGGGCCACCAGAGGCTGGCGTTGCTGACAGTGACCGGGATGCTGAATTCCACCTTCGCTCCCGCGCCCACCGTGACGTTGGTGGCCGGAATGGTGATGCTTCCGGATCCGGACGGGGGCTGGATAGTGCCGGAAACCGATACGGTCTGGCTGGCAGCCGCGGTGCTGTGCAGGATGCCTTTCACGGTGACTGTGGACGTGGAGACGGTGGTCTTGGCCGCGTTGATATTGGCGTTGTTAAAGTCTATGGTGGTGTAGGGGTCCAGCAGGGCGACGTTCCGCGTATAGCTGAGGAACACGTCGCCGTAGATGCCGATGTTGCGGCCCCGGATGGTGGGTACCCAGTCCCACCCCACGCTGGCGTGGATGGTGGGGTTGTCATAGCCCAATACGCCGCCGTTTTTATCCGCGCCGCCGTTGCCGTCCGGCTTGACCAGCTTGGTCTGCTCGGTGACGGCGCCGGGGGTGGCGTTTTTGCGGATATAGACGGCGAGGTAGTTGGCGGCGCCGACGTTGGCGTAGGCGGTCACGTCGAATTTGCCGCGGATAAAGCCGCCCTCAATCTTGCCCAGCGACTGGCCGTTGAAATAGACGTCGGCCTTCCAGTTGATGGCCTCGAAGTTCAGCCAGATCTTCTGGCCGGCCTTGGAGGCGGGGATGGTGAAGGCGTTGCGGTACCAGAAATCGGCGGTGAAAAAGCTGTCCGAGATCTGGAGCTGCTGATCCCCGACATTCGGATCGGGAACCGCGCCGGCCTTGATAAAGGCATTCAGCACAGTACCGGGAACCGCTGCCGGCAGCCAGCTGCTGTCGTTGTAGCCGCCCGCGGAGAGGATGGTTCCATCCGCGCTTATCTCAGAGGCGCGCTGCAATTTCCAATTGCCGCCGGTGATCGGCAGGGTGCCGTCGGCCGCCTCGCCCGGGTTGGGGGGCAGGGTATAGGAGAGGTTGTTGGTACCGTAGACCTCCATTTCGGAGAGGGTGAAGCAGCTGCCGCTGGATACCCGGCAGAGCAGCCGGACATAGCGGGCCTGCTTCACGGCAAAATCAATGGTTTCGGCACCGCCGGCGCCGCCCGTTTTGGAGCCGACCGTGGTCCAGCCGGCGGCGTCATTGGAGATCTGGACATCATACTGGGTGGCGTAGTTGTCGTCCATCCAGTAGAGTTTCACCTGATTGATGTCGCTGACCGCGCCGAGATCCACATAGACGCTCTCGTTGGAGGCGCCTTTGCTTTTCCACATGCTGG
>WRDE01000051.1 GCA_009783605.1 Oscillospiraceae bacterium | reverse complement strand
CTCCTCCCGCAAAGGGGTCAACGCGCCGGGGGTGGTGCTGAACATGCCGTTCATGAGCGACCAGGACCGGGCGGATATCGCCTTCGGGTGCGAGATGAACGTGGAATTCATCGCTGCCTCCTTCACCCGCCGGGCGGAGGACGTGGTGGCAATCCGGGAACAGCTGCAGCGCAACGGCAACCACAGCATCCGCATCATCGCCAAGATCGAAAACGCCGAAGGGGTCGCCAATCTCGACGATATCATTAAGGTTTCGGACGGTTTGATGGTGGCCCGGGGCGACCTCGGGGTGGAGATCCCGTTAGAGGAGATCCCCGGACTGCAAAAAACCATCATCGCCAAAGGCTATACCGCCGGCCTGCAGGTCATCACCGCCACCCAGATGCTGGAATCCATGATGCTGCACCCCCGTCCCACCCGGGCGGAGGTGACCGATGTGGCCAACGCGATCTATGACGGTACCTCCGCCATCATGCTGTCGGGTGAAACGGCGGCGGGCGCCCATCCGGTGGAGGCGCTGCAGACAATGGCCCGGATCGCCGAGCGCACCGAGCAGAATATCAACTACATCAAGCGGTTCAACGCCCGGGAGCTGCACGACGAGCCGAACGTCACCAACGCCATCTCCCACGCCACCGTCACCACCGCCCACGACCTCGGCGCCACCGCCATCCTGACCGTCACCAAATCCGGCACCACCGCCCGGATGATCTCAAAATTCCGCCCGGCCTATCCGATCATCTGCTGTACCCCCAGCGAGACCGCGGTCCGCCAGATGAACATGAGCTGGGGCGTGGTACCGCTGCTGACCCAGGAGTGCGACAACATGGACCGCCTGCTGGATCAGGCGGTGGATACCGCCGTCGAAGCCGGCCTGCTGAAAAGCGGCGACCTGGTAGTGATCACCGGCGGGCTGCCGCTCGGCGTCTCCGGCACCACCAACCTGCTCAAGGTACATCTGGTCGGCAACATTTTGGTTCAGGGCGTCGCGGCCAACGCACTGAGCGCCTGCGGCAACCTCTGCGTCGCGAAAAATGAGTCCGAAGCGCTGAAACACTTTAAGACGGGGGACATTTTGGTCATACCCGAAACCTCCAACAATATCCTGCACCTGATGCGGGAGGCCTCCGGCATCGTGACCGAAACCCCGGGCCTCAACAGCCACGCCGCCATCGTCGGCATGGCATTGGAAAAACCGGTATTGGTCGGCGCGACCAACGCCACCAAACTGCTCAAGAGCGGGACGACCTGCACATTAGACGGCGAGCGGGGCGTGGTGATGTTTAATTGAGAGTTGACAGTTGACAGTTAAATCGGGTATAATCCTGTGACGGCGCAAATGATATATATCTTATTATATGGGAGTAAAACCAATGATTACGAAATTTAGAGGGTTGAACATTTCATCCAAAGACCCCAAGCGGCTCGCGCTTTTTTATCAAGACATATTGGGGTTTGCCATGCTGGATTCTGATCCGAATTATGACGGCGTTACATTTGGTAACCATAGTGGGGAGCCGATGTTTTGGATTTGGGACGAAAACAACTGGGGCAAAGCGAATACGGGTACGGTTACGCTTGTATTTGACTGTGATGACCATGATGCAACATATAGGGAGTTGAAACAAAAAGGCGTCGTGCTGGATCCGCCAAAAACCGCCTCCTGGGGCGGCAAAGAATTATTTGTTAAGGATCCGGATGGAAATACCATCTTGATTTTATAAGTTGTCCATACAAATGTTACGATCTTTCATTTACAATTTGCCATTTGCAATTTACAATTTTTATAAAGGAGCCAAACACATGAACATCATCCGCACCACAGCCGTTGAGCTGACCAGCATCCCCGCGCTTGCTTACAAGCAAAAACTCGCTTCCGGCGGCGCCGGGGTCAAAATCTTCCGGATCGACGAGGACGCGGCCGCCGTTTTCACGGTTGACCGCCGGTCCGGCGAAGCGGTCCCCTACGGCAAATACGACCCGGCGCTGTTCCCGGACGAGGCGGTGTCCGAAGCGCTGGAGCTGACGGCGGGACTGCCGTATACCTCCCGCGGCAAGCTGAAGATCGCGATCTATGAGCCGCGGGAAGAGGAGGACGTCGAGGAGACCGAAACCGAAAAGGTGGATATGGTCAATAGCGACGAATATCAGGCGCTGACCGAGCGGTATACCAACGAAAAGGGCAAGCTCAACTATTCGCTGATGAACAAGGATTTCATCCAGTTCGCCAGCAAAAGCAAGATAGTCGGTGACATGATCGCCGCCAAAGCCCCGGTAGCCGATATCTTAGTATTCATCGTAAAAAGCCGCACCACCTTCCTGGCCGGCAAAAAAGAGAGTCTGAGCGACGAAGAAGTCACGGCGCTGATCGAAACCTTAGACGAAATCGACCCGCGCAGCGCCTTCAAGGAGCTGACCGCCCACATCAAACGGCTGCTGGCTAAGAAATAGTGATTAGTGTATAGTGATTAGTGATTAGAAAAAGGGAAACATAAAACAGGCAGCGGCTGCGCTGCCTGTTTTATGTTTGATTACTATTTACTACTACTCACTACTCACTATCCACTAACCCCTTACCCCGCCGGCAATTTCCATTTATCGTACTGTTCAACTAACCACGGCCACGCGCTTTCCAAAAAATCGACGGCGCTGTCGCAGAAAACGGTTCCGGCCTGGGATTTGATGTAAAACAATACCGCGCCGGGATCACCGCCAAAACCTTTTTCGGGGGCGAGATGGTGGTCCAGCTCATTGGCGACGGCGCAGATACCGGCGACTAACGGAATATCCCGCGCGCATAAACTGTCCGGATATCCGCTGCCGTCCGCGTTTTCATGGTGATAACGTACCGTGTCGATTACAATCCTGGCCTGGGTATCATTGATAAACAGGGTTTTCCGGTGCTTTTCCAATATGCTCGCGCCGATTTCGGGATGCCGCTGATAGATTTCCCGGTCGGTGATCAGCGGAGGGAGCAGCAGCTTGCCGATATCGTGACAGGTTCCGGCCAGATGGGCGTACATCGACAGATTTGTGCCGGCGGGCAGATAGTGCATCAGATGTTTTTCAGCCTGTCCGGCGATGATGGAGGCACTGACCGCGACCCGGCGGCTGTGGCTGCGCAGGTGAAGCGGAAGTTTTTCCAATAGATCCTCCAGATCCTGTCCGGAAAAATCAAAGGATATCAAGTGTGTTTTTCTAAGTCTATTCATGAGCGGAGCCGTTCCTTTCTGGACTGTAATTACCGAACAAGTCTGGTCATTTTTTTGTAGGGGCGCACATGCGCCCCTGCTTTATTCGGGAAGTCTAATATATTTTTCCCATCAGCACCATCCGCGCGCCGTCGAATTCATAGGCGCAGCTATATAGTGTCACAATACGGTCGGCGGTTGTGAGTCCGGGCTCACGGTAGTGCCGGGCTTCTTTTTTTATCTTTTCGGTAAATGTGCGGACGGTATCCTGGTCCGCCGGCTCCCGGCCCCAAAGCAGATCCTCCTCCGCTCCGACCACCAGATAGGCGAAAAATTCTACAGAACAGATTTTATCCGCCAAAAAGAGGGTACCGGTACGGTTAGCGCTGAAAAAATCCGGATCGTTGAACTGTTTTAATGAAGCGAACATGCTGCCGTTCTTCATATGGTGCCCGTAGAGGATGGTGTTGAAATCCGAAAAATCCCTGTTGTTGCGGTAATCCATGAAAACAGCGCCTGCCGCCGCCGGTTTGCCGCCGATATCCCGGTCTAAATAAAAAGTATTATCCGGTCCCTGTACAAAGGGATAATCAATAGCGGTATATGGCACGCTGATCCACCCGACGGCGTCGGGATATTGTGCTTGCAGGTCAACGATGCTCTGGTTGATGGTATTTTCGGTTTTACCGGAGTCTGCCGTTGCTGATGTTTCCGGTTCGGAGGGTCTATAGGACAGAACCTCACGGTGGATGCCGGCTTCGTCGGCATATCCGCTCTGGTCCGAAAGGATGCAATATCCGCTGATCCCGATGGCGGCGATCAGAACGGCTGTCAGGACGCCGCGCAGAAATGTATTCATAGCGAGCTCCTTTCGGTTTCCGGTTTTTTTATATATTGCGCCGGGGGCGCAATAATAGGAGATATCGCAGCCCGAAAGCGCTGAAAATCATGATGGCTGCCCATAACCGGATACTGCCGCTGCTGTCGCCTGTTTGGGGACCGGAAGCCGGCGGCGGGATATCGACGACGGGGACCTCATCCGGATCAAAAACCGGCGGGTTGTTCTTTGGCGGCTCCTCCGGTATAACGGTAAGATCGTCGGTCATATTGTCGCACCGGACCGAAATCTCAAGGTCCTGGCCGCCGGAGAGCGCCGGCAGACGGAAGGCGATGACGGTTTGCCGGATATAATGGTACGCGCCGGTGCTGCTTCTCAGCTCATACCCGAGAATTGTAAAATCACCGGGATGGAGCGGGGGCTCTTCGGCGATATAATAGGTCTGGCCGGGCTGCAATCCGTAAACCGGAACAGGATTGCCGTCCGCCTGCACGATCACCCGTTCAATCAGGTTCATCCGGGCGTCGTATATCCGGATAGCGAACAGTTTATTGAAGCCGTGGCGTTCGCCGCCGGAGGTATACAGGTGTTTGGAGAGCAGCAGCCGTATCTGCCCGGGGGTGACCGGCCGGGTCGGCGGAGAAGAAGCGGTAGGCTGTGAACCCGAACCGCCGGAGGAGGTTGCAGAGGATTCTGATTCAGTAGTTTCAGAAGTTGATCCCCCGGAGGAAACAGTGGAACCGCCGGTAGAATCAGTAGTAACGCCGGTATCCGATCCGGAACCCGTAGAAGAAGAACTGCCTGTGGAGCTGTCTGTAGAACTGCCTGTGGAGCTGTCTGTAGAACTGCCTGTGGAGCTGTCTGTAGAACTGCCGGTGGAACTGCCTGTAGAACTGCCGGTGGAACTGCCTGTAGAACTGCCGGTGGAACTGCCTGTGGAGCTGCTGGTGGAGCTACCGGTCGAGCTACCGGTCGAGCTACCGGTCGAACTGCCGGTAGTGCTGTCTGTAACAGTAGAATCGGTTCCCGATCCGGTGGTGCCGCTGGATTCTTGGGAAGCAGTCGTATCATTGCCCGATTCGGATGCAGTGGTGGATTCGCCGGTGACGGTGGTATCGCTGCCCGATTCGGATGTGGTGGTGGACCCGTCGGTGACGGTGGTATCGCTGCCGGATTCGGACGCAGTGGTGGAGCCATCGGTAGCGGTGGTATCGCTGCCGGATTCGGATGCAGTGGTGGAGCCGCCGGTAGCGGTGGTATCGCTGCCGGACCCGCCGGATTCGGATGTCGTGCCGGATTCTCCGGTTGTGGTTCCGGAGGACCCGGTTTCGGAAGGCTCTGTTTCGGTCGGCCCGGTAGTTGCCGGGGACGTATCGGTTCCATCGGTATAAGCCGGCGGGACGCCGAAAAATTCATTGCTCTTGTGCTGTGATATGTCCCGCCAGGCCAGCGTACCGGTCATAAACGCGGAGAACAGGCATATCAAAGCCAGAAATACGCAGATGAATTTGTGAAAATATCGAATATACATGTTTTCCGCTCCTTTTTGGGTAGTGATTAGTAGATAGTGATTAGTGATTAGTGGCGAATGGTTAGTTAGTGGTCAGTGATCAGTGGTCAGAAAATGTTGAAAGGAAACATTTTACTGTGAAAGAGGTCATGGCTTTCACTTTAAACTATGATGAAGGAATAGTTTTCAATCTGACCACTGATCACTGAGCACTTTTTGATTACCGGTGGGTGGTTAGTCACTAATCACTATCCACTAATCACTAAGATGGGGGAGATAACCCCGGGGGCGGTATTCCACCCCCGGGATCCCCACGGAGGATTTTTTCTAATCTTTTTGGAAAAAGATTAGTGTATTAATTCCGGGACTCTCTTGAGGAAAGAATTCCCGGCAATTAATCAATCAAAGATTGCGGAGTTGACCCAGAGGGCCGGATAGATGAGACCATATTCGCCGTTGAATCCGTCGATATATTTCTGGAAAACTCTGCCGGTGTAATCAAGCTCACACGCTGTGAAGGGGGAACGGGTTTGATTGCCGGGCGACCGCAGCCAGAGGGAATCGTGAGTCTTGTCGCCTGCGGGTATCACAATCTTGGCGAAGTTGTTTTTCGCGAGCTGGCTGCTCTCCGCGCTGGCCCCGCCGTCCCAGTCATACCTTTTTGAAATATAGTTTGCGGCTTCGCCGTAACTCAGCGCGAACGCGACATCCAGTCCGGTGCGGTCGGGTTCGGCGATGGGCTTGCTGAATCCGTCGTTATAGCCTGACGGTACCGTGCCGGAGCCGAGGGTGTTAGCGGCGTTGTTCTTCACCGTGTGATTGCGCAGATTGGCGTTTGCGCCCAGATTATCGGCGGCGCTGGCGGCGGTGCCCCTGAACCATTCGTTGATTTTATCCCGGGCGGTGGAGGTGTTATAGTTTTTGGTGGAACCATAACTGGTCTGCTGCCAGGCCGGATCGCCGTAATGGGACGACTGGGATTGGATGTTGATATAATTCTTGCGGATGATCAGCGAATAGCCGCCGTTGCGCGCGATCTCGATCCAGTCGGAGGAATCTCCGGCTTTCTCGGCGGGAAGGATCTTGCCGTCCACGCCGTTGCCGGGACCGGACTCGGTGATCGGCTTTTTGTTGACCATTTTGCCGTCGATGAGATAATACTTTTCATCGGTGGGGTGCAATATATTGGCGGTACTGTTCAACAGGCCGTCGCCGCCCTGCTGTTTGTCGCCGTAATAGTACTCATCCGGGCCGGGATTGATCGGGCCGACATAGTATTTGTCGCCGTTTTTCACGATCGGGGTCGCGGGGGTGGTCACCGGATTCTCATCCGGGCCGCCGCCGGTCAGCGGGCCTAAGGTCAGTTTGTCAATCTTTTGCCAGACGTTCTGGCCGACATGCACCCAATAGCTGCCGTCATTGAACTGCGTCACCGGCTTATCGTCTCCGCCGCCGGGCCTGCCGTCCGGGCCGCCCCAGATGGGCCTGTTGTTATTCAAATCGCCGTTCTTATCGACCGGCTTCCAGATGTTGCTGCCGTCGGGATCTTCCACATAGTAGAAGCCGTTGTTGGGATAGGAGGGCCGGTTGTTTTCGCAGTCCTCCACCGGATCGCCCGGGTTGTAGACATATTCGGGCGGCTGCCTGCCGTTGCCGTCTTGGTCCACCACCTCGTAGACATTCGGGGGATCGCCCACCGGATGATAATAATTGCCGTCTTTATCCGGCCCGAAAACATCCTCCGGCCGCTGCGGCTTTTTATCCATCCCGTTGATCGCGTCCTGCAGATCCTTGACGGCGTCCGCGATGACGTTGGCCTCGGGGTTGTTGCTGTCCAGAACGCCCTTGCCTTTATTGACCGCGTCCTTCAGGTCCTCAAGGCTTTCGGTGGTGTACTGATCCGGGTTGTCGTTCAGGATGGATTCGCCCTTTTGGACCAGTTCCAGCAGTTCGGACAGATCGCTGCTGTTGAGCGTGACGCCGACGCCGACCAAGATATGGATATCCCGGTCGATGCCCCATTTATCGGTGAACTGGCCGAGGATGATGGCGGCGCCTTTGCCCACCGAGGTGATATGGCCGTTGGCCGCGACGGCGGCGACGCTGGTGTCTAAGGATTTCCAGCGGATGCGGGTCTGCAATCCCTGGGTGACCTCAACCGGGCAGGTTTTGGTTTTGCCGGGGCCGCTGAAATACACTTCGCCGCCCTGCTTGAGGATATATGCGCCGACATTGTCCATATCGGTGATCTGATAGTTATAGGGCAGCACCAGTCCGACCTTAGAGCCGGCCATGACCGATACGGTGCCGGCGCTCATGCCGTGGACCCGCATGGTACTGCCGAACAGATCCACCGTGGCGATATCCCCGTTGCCGGTTTCGGCGTCATTGGCCCCCAGAACAGTACGGTCGTTATAGGTGCCTTTTTCCACCACCCGGTAACCGTTTTCCCGGTCCAATGTCACAGTGATATCGTTTTTCACCGCCAGCGTGGCGGTAATCCCGATAGCCAGCGCGGTGACCGCCAGCGCGATGGCGCTGACAACGGCGATCACCCGGCTGCTTTTTTTATGAAAAAGTTTTCTCATTGCTTATGTTCCTTTCTATTAATCATGTTGTAATCAGGGTATTGCTCCAAGCGCGGCGGCGCACCACAAACGCCCGGTATTTGCATATTGAGGAGAAGACATCCTGCCAGGCGTTTGTGCGTGGGGCAAGGTTCTTGCACTAAACGCGGCGGCGCACCAACAAACGCCCGGTATTTACTTGTTGAGAGGAAGACATCTTATCAGGCGTTTGTGAGTGGATTACCCGACAATAGAGCCTTCATACAACAGGAGCAGGGTGATGGTGGCGGGCTTGAAGCCCTCTTTGGCCAATATCACGGTGGTGGTGACCTGCGGCAGGTTGGGATCCGCGTCAAGCCAGGTCTGAATCGGCGGATAATAGGTAAACAGGATCGCCTTATCGCTGCCTTTATCGGTGCCGACGGTGAAATGGCCGTCCATATCGGAGTTTACCGCGGTCACCGAGAACCCGTCGAGATCGGTTCCGGGAAGGAGTATATCCTTCAGCTTGACCGATCCGGCCTGCACCACCTTCACCTTGGAGAAGTCGTCGATATCCCCCTTCAGCCAGAGACAGAAGTTGCTCTCGGCGTCGGTGCCGACATCCGGTTTAAAGGGATCGGTATTGTCCTGTAAGGGCAGGTCCGGATCGGCGGCGGGTTTTACCGTGACGGTGATGGAATCCTGCCGGTCGCCTACCGTGACGGTGATGACCGCCTCGCCCTCGCCGACGGCGGTGATTTTGCCGTTCTCATCCACCATCGCCACATCCGGATCACTGGAGCTCCACTGGGGGGTATCGGTATGATCCGGCGGGGTGACGACGATCTGGGGGGTATAGCTATCGCCGATCTCCATCTCCCGGTCGCCGCCCTGGATCGTCACATCGGTGGCCGGGATCTCAGTGGGATCGCCGGGGGTGACGGTGAGGGTATACCATACCTTCGCGCCGTTGCCGGCGGTGGCCGTGATGGTGACGGTGCCGGGTTTTACGCCGGTGACCACGCCGTTGGCGTCAACCGTGGCGATATCTCTGTTGCTGGAAGACCAGGTGACCTGCTGATCCGCGCCTTCCGGGCCGACGGTCACGCCGGGGGAGTTCACGGTTTCGCCTTCCTTCACCGTTTTGGGCGGCTCACTGTTGAATTTGGCGGAAGGGGCGTTTTTCAAAAACTCATCGCCCACATCGCCCCAGCTGTCCAATTCGTCAAGCGAAACCGCGTCTAATTCCACATGGATGACATAATAGAAGTCGCCGTCGGGTTGGTGGATAAGGCTTACGCTCTCCATGAAATCGGCGGTGGTGTCGCCGTCGGTTTTTAAAACCTGTCCCCAATAGACCCAGCCGCTGTCGCTCAGATCGTCATAGATCCACTTCGCCACCGGCTTGGAGCCGCCGGCCAGCCATTGGGACAGCGGGAGGATGGCGCCGGTGTTCAGCTGCCATTCGATGAATGCGCGGGTTTCCAATTCGGAGCCGGGTTTCCAGGAAT
>WRDE01000050.1 GCA_009783605.1 Oscillospiraceae bacterium | reverse complement strand
AGGGTCTGGAAGTTGGCGGCTAGAAACGCTTTATCCTGGGTAAACGCATAATACTCCCAGATATCCAGCGCCATCCAGCCCGCCGCTTCGGGGCAGAAGAAGCCCTCATACCAGTTGCCGTGGGCGGTATTGCCCCAGATGTTGTTCTCGTGGCCGATGCTCCAGCCGCGGATGGTGCCGAGGGTGTTATCCCCTTTGGGGAAGTAATAGTTGGCGTTGAGCTTGCCCCGGGGCACTAAGCTGTTGGTATATTGGATATACGGCTGGTGGCATTCGGCCAGATTGGTCTGCTGGGCCGGCCAGTAGTTCATCTGGACGTTGATATTCGTGTGGTAGTCGGCCGCCCAGGGCGGGGACAGCCCCTCCGCCCAGATACCCTGGAGGTTGGCGGGCAGGCCGCCGGGCCGGGAGCTGGAGATGAGCAGGTACCGGCCGAATTGGTAGTACAGCCGTTCCAGATACCGCCGCTCCGCCGCGGTGGCATTGTTGAAGTTGCCGCTGTAGCCCGAGCTGTTAAGCGCGCCGTACCGCGCCAGCAGCGTGTCGGTGGTCATGTTCGGCATGGTGGCGCCGGTCAGATCCAGTTCCACCCGGCCGAACAGCTCCTGATAGTCGTCGACATGGCCCTTCAGCAGCTCCACATAGGTCTGCTCGGCGGCTTGCTCGACCCGTGCCTTCGCCGCGGCCGCCACCGGGGCGGCGCCGCCGGTTTTGAAATAGTTGAAGGTATTGTCCATACATTGATTGTAGTTGGTGCCGCAGGAGAACAGGATCAGCACCTCATCCGCGCCTTCCACATCGATGCTGTCCCCGCCCACCGCCGTCCGGGTGCCGCCGGTGTTGAGCACCTTGATGCTGCCGGCGAAATGCAGCCGGTTGGTCTGGCTATGGTCCGAAGGCGAGCCGGTAATACTGATGGTATCGCCGGCGGCGGTCACGGTTTTGGCCGTCTGCTCCGAGGTGAAATGTATCCGGCGGGTGATGCTGCCGGGCTGGCTGGCGGTGAGCCGCACCACCATGACGTTGCCCGGATTGCTGATGAACGACTCCCGGGTATAGGTAACGGCATCGGCGCCAGCGCCGACTGTATATTTTGTCGTATGGATCGCGGTACGCAGATCTAGCGTCCGGGTGTAGTCGGCGGGAATGGGGGTGGGCGTGGCGCCGCCGACCTGGATCAGATTGATCTGGCAGAGCTGGGGCCGGTCGCTTCCTTTTATGGAGGTGATCCGCATTTCAAAATGCTTGAAGGACGCGCCGGCGGCTCTTGTAAATGTCTTACTCGTGTGGCGGCCGTCCGGCAGTGCGCCGTTGGTTTGGGTATCCAGCAGCGTCCAGGTTTTGGTCGTGCCCTCGTCGTTGGAGCCGTGCAGCGTCCAGGCGACGGGATCCCGGGCCGACATATCGTTGCCGGTGACAAGCGCATAATCCTTGAAGTTGAGCTCCTGGTCGTATCCCCAGGAGATGACCACGGGATTGGCGACGCTGGCGGCCCGGCTGGAATACCATTTGGTGCCGGTGCTGCCGTCGAACAGGTTGATGGCCTGCTCGCCGCCGGAGGGGTCGGCGTTACCGGCGCTGCCATAGATCACCTTGGGCGCCAGCTTGGTCGCGTCCGAGATCAGCAGGTTGCCGAAGGTCTGATAGGCGCCGAAATTTGTTTTGCCGCCCTGCAGGCTGGTGATCCAGCCGCGCTCCTCGGTGGTCTCGTTCGGGTAGTTCCAGGCCCGGATGCCGCCGATGGTCTGGGATCCGGACGGGCCGGTTTCCGCCTGGGGCCGGGCGTAGTTGTTGGCGGTGAAGTTGGTCATCTTGGTCTGCAGCGAATTCCGCAGCGAGATCATGGCGGATTTGGCGTTGGCCGACGTGCCGTTAAAGCCGCCGTTGTAGGAGGCGTTGGCGCCGGGGCCGCCGGACCAGAGGGTGTGCTCGTTGATCTGGATCCGGTCCGAGTCCACCCCGCCGAAGACCATGGCGCCGATAAAGCCGTTGCCCAGCGGCAGCGCGTCGTAATTGTTGTTGTAGGCGGTATTGCTCGGGGAATTGCCATACGCCCAGATGGTCGCCGGCCGGTTGTACCGCAGCCGCAGCGGGTCGGTATCGGCAAACCCGACGACATCCTCAACCGTCGCGGCGGCAGCGGGGCTGATATACAGCATCAGCCCGCCAGCCAGCAATGCCATTGCCGCGAGAACAGATAATAGCCTTTTTCTCATGTTTTTTCTCCTTTTATTTGTAGTGGTTTTGGTTAGTATATTATAGCATATCAGAGCGGAAAAGGCAATGTTCTTTTTTATCCTGTTATCCATTCTCCCGTGGAAATTTATCAATTTTATCTGCCGATTTCTATATTTCCTCAGACTGAAGGCTCCTGCCAGATTCAAAAACACACAGGGATATCACACCCCGTGTGTTTGAGTTCTCAAACAATTAACTCCCTCGTTGACGGCACTGTGTATCATATGATATACTATGGAGGCCAGAGTGCCGGGAATCCGGTTGTTTTTGGGGTGGGTAGCTCACCTTTGAAGCAGGGCGTAGGTGTCGTTACCACCTGCGCCTGCTTTGGCATTTTTTTATCTGTCAGGAGCCGGCAGAAACGCACAGATATGTATTCCTGCCTTCAGCAATGGTATTATATCACAATGAAAAACGAAAAGCAATATGTTTTTAAGATTTCAGCAGATCAATTTAATTCGTTGAAATCACACATAATTCATATTTTATTCCCTATCCCTTAATCCCTGTCTCCTATCCCCTATCCCCTAAAATTGTTTCCATAAAAAACTATTGATATTTCCCAACTCTTATTGTATAATTACTCCAATTGATTTTTCATCACACAATTTCAGGAGGCTATTGTATTATGGGCAAGCAGATTAAAAAGATTTTCGGGTCCGGATTACAGATTCTATTGGTGCTGGCATTTTTATTTGTCAGCCTGCCGACGATGACGGTTCAGGCAAATCCGGCAGATTCCGGATACACTGTTGAACAGGTCGAGGAACCGCCGGTTTACTTTATTGAAGAAGACGGGATACTGCTGCCGGTAGGCGGTATCAGCCCGTTTGTTGAAACGGAAGTATCAGGGGTGCCCGGCAATGACGTCATAGCCGAAGCACGGGTTCGCTCGCTGTTTCTTCGTGCTTATATGGCGATTTCGGTTCCGGGCGGATCGCGGTACGGCTATGACTGGATCGCCAACGCCGCCAATACCGGCGCCGACAGCGCCGCATTGATCGCCCTGTATGAAGGGCTGATCTCATATGCCGAAGCCGCTTATTACAGTACAAGTGATTTTGTTACCGGCAATGCCACCGTAATCAACGCCGGTTCAATGATGATAAATACGCTTAATTTGCCGGTGAATACAAATTCTCTGAATTTAATCCGACTTGCTTTTGCCGCTTTTAGCCGGGACAATCCGCAGTATTACTTTTTCAATAACGGATTTTCATATGGCAACAACGGAAGCATTTATACGGTGATACTGCTGCATGTATCGGAGGATTACCAATATTATACCGAACGGCAGCGTATCGCACCGATCATTGAAGCCAAATATGCGGAATATGCCGCGCTGACAGCATCCGTGAGCGGTGATTATGACAAAGCGCGGCTGGTTCATGACAAGATCTGCGCCGAACGGGATTATTCCTATTATAACGGTGAGCCGGATGGCAACGCGTATGCCCACGATATTTTGGGTGTATTGGATCTGGATACCCACGGTCCGGTATGCGAATCCTATGCCAAGGCCTATGCGTATATCCTCAACCGGCTCGGAATCGAAACGCTGATCATTTACGGGCAGGCCGGTTCCGGCGGCTCGGGCGGCGGCGGCGGACATGCGTGGAACATGATAAATATCAACGGAACCTATTATTATGTTGACACCACCTGGGATGATTTTGAAACGGTCGGGAATATGGCCGGATCCTGGAATGACGAGGGCAACTGGAAAAACCAGCTGTACTATAAATATTTTATGTCCGGCAGCAGCAATCCTGATTTTTTACCGAAGCATACCGCGGGAACGCCGACCGGCGGCAATATGTATTATCAGCCGGGTCTGCCCGCGGTCAGCGGCGGCGACTACAATACCCTGACCGGCAGCACTTATAAATGGCTGACCGATAACGGGTATTTCAACAATGCTTACAGCTACGGTCCTGATTATACTTATTATATCGGTTATTCCAATAATGTAGGCTATCCCACCGAAAGTCCGACGGCATTGTTTATCAATAATAGCGGGTGGTATTTCAACAATTGGCGCACACGCGATTTCGGGTCATATACCGTGTCACCGACAGCTACCGATCTCAAGGTGACGGGCAGTCTATGGAACTGGAGCTTTGACCGCTCCAAAGGCGGATTTAATACTCAATTTTCCAACCCTGTTGCATTGATCCAGGATACCGATTATGAGATATATGTCGAAAAACCGTATAAAGCGGGACCAAATCGTGCCTACATATACGTCAAGGGCGGATACCGGGGCATTGATTTTGCTGTGGTCAACCTGACCTTCGCATCCGCGTCCGCATCTGCCGGCAATGTTACGGTCAGCGGTGATGTGGGCGCCGCGCTGACCGGATCGCCGAGCACGGTGATCACCCTGAGCAACGCCTCGGTGGTACGCGGCGGGCTGAATAACGTGAACGCGACCGGCTGGTTTGCCAATATGCCGGCAGGAGTGACCGCGACGGCAAACGCGGCCGGCTTTTCGGAGACTATCACCATCACTTTCAGCGGCACTCCCGCGGCGGGATCGTCCGCGGCGTTCGCAATCACCATACCGCAAACCGCCCAGACCGGCGGCCGGCCGATGACTGTTGCCGCGAATGCCAATGCCAAATTCGCGATCGCCGGCAAGGGCGAACAGGCGGCGCTGAATATTACCGGTTTAAATAGTTCCTATACGGTGGGCAGCGTGATCACGCTGGAGACTACCGGCGGCAGCGGCAGCGGCGCGGTCAGCTATGTATCGAGCAATACCGGCGTCGCCACCGTCAGCGGCAGCACCTTTACTCTGGTCGGGATCGGCACCTTTACCATCACCGCCACCAAAGCGGGGGATGCCCAATTCAACGACAAATCCGTCACCTCGGGAATCATTACGGTGAGCGCGTTATGGGCCGGCGCCGGCACCGAGACCAATCCGTATCTCATTGCCAATGCGGCGGATCTGGCGAGACTGGCGATGGAAACGAATAAAGGTACATATGTAAATAAATATTTCAAAATGACCGCGGATATCGACCTGGCAGGGTACGATGCCGGAGACGGCGGCTGGATGCCGATCGGAAATTATTCAAATTCGTTTTCAGGTTATTTTGACGGAAGCGGCTATACCGTTACCAACATGACAATCAACCGGCCGAATGCAAGAGATATCGGGCTGTTCGGCCGTATGTTGAATGGCGCCATACGGAATGTCAATGTCAGCGGAGCCACGGTCGTCGGGGATCTCAATGTCGGCGGCATAGCCGGAGATTGTTGGTCTTCCTCCACATTAATAGAAAACTGTCATTTCACGGGTACGATAAACGGGCAGCATGATGTCGGCGGTATTGCCGGGGGATCTATCGGAACGATTATCAATTGCAGTAATGCCGGCGCGATCACCGGCGAAAATAGTATCGGCGGCATCGTTGGGGACAGCTATGCTACAATTACAAATTGTCATAACATCGGTACGGTCACCGGCGAGGAATATATTGGCGGTATCACCGGGTATAATAATTACAGGCGCATAATATCGGATTGTACCAACAGTGGGGATATAACCGGAACCGTTCGTGTGGGTGGCATCGCCGGATATAATAGTAGCAACGTGATAGCGGGATACTCCCCGGCTGCCATCAGCAACTGCACCAATACCGGCGCGGTGGGCGGCGAAAGTCTCGTCGGCGGTATAGTCGGATGGAATCTCGGTATCATCGAAGTTTGTGAAAATACCGGTGCGGTCATCGGTGAAGAATATGTCGGCGGTATCGCCGGAGGTAACGCCAGTATTTACAGTGAATTTTCCGACTATCCGGCGGTCATCCGCAGCTGCACCAATACCGGCGCGGTCAGCGGCAAAGACACACTGGGCGGTATTGCCGGAATAAATGTCGACATCATCGAATATTGTGAAAATACCGGTAACGTTATCGGAACAGATGATAATATCGGCGGCATAGTCGGGAGCAATACCACTACCATTACCCTTTTTGACGAAGTTTTTGACATGTGGGGCAGCGAAGCTCTCATTGACAATTGCACCAATAGGGGTTATGTTAACGGCCGGAGCCAGGTCGGCGGCATTGCCGGATGCAACGAAAATGAGATCATATATTGCGTAAACAACCATGATGTTATAGGAAGAGAATGTGTAGGCGGCATTGCCGGGACAAATGACGGCGGCTTGATTAGATATTGCTATAATGCCGGCTGGTACGGCGTTTCCGGTGAATGGGTAATCGGCGGAATAGCGGGGTACAACAAAGGCTACGGCGGCGTTGCGGACTGCGCGAATGAAGGTCAAGTATACGCGCTTTATAGCAGTTCCGGCGGTATATGCGGGGAAAATTCCGGCGACATTTCATACTGTCAGAATATGGGCGGGGTTTTCGGCAGGGCAGACTACGGTCATGCAACCGGCGGTATTGCCGGGGGCAACGGCGGGGTGATCGGCGGTTGCATCAATACCGGTGAGGTATCCGGCGGCAATTGGGTAGGCGGTATAACCGGAGGTAATGCTGGTTATAACGGATACATAGTACAATGCTTCAATACCGGAGCGGTGACCGGCAACAATGGGATCGGCGGTTTGGCAGGCGAAAACTCATATAATGCAAGAATAACCGATTGTTACAATACAGGTACGGTAACAGCTTACGGCGACGTTTATAGCGGAATAGAAGACAGCAAATGCGGCGGTATAGCCGGGGATAATTACGGTACGGTTACCAATTGTTACAATACGGGAGCATTGGAGGGCACAGTTGATTTCCGCGGCGGTATAGCCGGATATAATGAAGGGGCTCTGATAAATTGTTATTACAATAACGAGATCCATACCGGTCCGGGAATCGGCGCCGGCAACGGCTCGGTAACCGGCCTGTCCACTGCCGAGATGGTGTCGCCATCCTTCGCAGCAACCCTCGGTGAGGTATTTGATAAACGGGATACGGACGAGGACTATTGCTATTATCCCGAATTATCGATGTTTATGCATTATGGCAGCCATGTATATCCGTCCAAAACCAGCGCAACCGTTGCGCGGCGGACGCCGGTCCTGTTGGCGACGACGCCGATCACCTACGGCCAGTCGCTGTACGCGTCAGCCGTCGGGTTCGTCGACCCGGTTACCGGAAAAACCGTCACCGGCACCTCCGCATGGACAAACGGCGCAACCGCCTATCCCGCCGTGTCCGACAGCAATACTACAAATTATGGGTACACCTTCACCCCGGCTTATGCGGACTTATATAAAACCTTGTCCGATACGGCGAAGGTGACCGTCAACAAAGCCGCCGGCGCGGCGGTCGGCAAGCCCGACTGGGAAGCGCGCGCTACCACTATGATAGGGGTTTATACAGTCGCCGCGCCCGCCAACGGCCAGACGGTGGAATATGCGATCAGCACATCGGCATCCGCTGACCCGGCGGCATTGATTTGGCAGCCCTCCCCCGCTTTTACCGGCTTGTCGCCGGATACCGATTACTACGTCTATGCCCGGTCGGCGGCCAACGCCAACTATAACGCCGGCACGGCGTCGGTCAGCGACGTGATCCGGACCAATCCCGCCACCTACGGTATCAGTCTCGACAGATCCGGTACCCATACCTTCGCCGGGGCGGTTTACGGCTATGGGGCGCAGACGCCGCTGACCGTGACGGTGACCAACACCGGCAACCAGCCGAGCGGCGGGCTGACGGTGGCGCTATCTGGTGCCAATGCGTCCGCTTTCGCTCTGAATAAAACCTCTATCGGCAGTCTCGCGGTATCCGGCAGCGACACCTTCACCGTTGCCCCGAAAACCGGCTTGGATGCGGGGACTTATACCGCGACGGTGACTGTCAGCGGCGGGAGTGTGGCGGCGCAGAGTTTCCATGTGAGTTTCACGGTGGAACCCGAACTGCTTCCGCCGTACGCCGTATACCACTATTTCCCGGAGCAGTCGCTGCACAACGGGTATATCGCCAACGAGCATATTTTATACAGTCTGTATGACGGGTATTGGCCGATAAGCGAATACAGTAAAAGCGCCATATCAGACCGTTCGCCTGTTTTCGCCATAAACGGTATTCCGCTGCCCGCGTTTATTGACGATACCGGCGATCTTGTGCTGTCGATTGTGGATCTCGGCTTATCTGAAGACTATGTTTATCACCAGGGGTGCGCGGGCAGCGCGGAAACCATTGCCATCACGCCGCATCCCGATCCCGACGGCGTAAATCCCTCCGCGACGCCGCCCCACGCGGTCAATATCACGATTCCCGCCCAAACGCTGCACAGCGGCTTTATTACCAACGGGGATATCCTTTACAAGCTGAGCCAAAGCTGGTGGGGAACCTTTGAATATAATATAAACGCGGTATTGACGTCCCATCCTGTTTTTTCGATCAACGGGATACAGCTTCCGGCCAATATAACGGCTACAGGGGAATTGGATATCACCATTTCCGGCGGTCTGGATTTGAAATCCAACTATTGGTTCGCCGGCTATGCCGCCGGGGCGCCGTTCCGGATCACGGTATTGCCGAATCCGGATCCCACATACGGCATATCCTTAGATAAAAGCGGCACCCAGACCTTCCCCGCCGCGGCACACGGCTACGGCGCGCAAACCCCGCTAACGGCGGCGGTCACCAATACCGGCAGCCACCCGGCCGGCGCGCTGACGATAGCGCTCTCCGGACCCGACGCGTCGCGTTTCACCTTGAGTAAAACCGCGGTCGGCAATGTCGGGGACGCCGGCGAAACCTTCACGGTCACACCGGTCACCGGTCTGGCGCCGGGAACATATACCGCCACGGTAACGGTCAGCGGCGGCGCGCATATCACCGCCCGGAGCTTTGACGTAAGCTTCACCGTGATCTCGCTGTGGGCGGGCACCGGCACCGAAACCGACCCGTATCTGATTGCGAATGTAGCGGATCTGGCGAGACTGGCGGTTGAGGTGAACGGCGGGAATGCTTACGCGGGAACATATTTCAAGATGACCGCGGATATTGATCTGGCTGGATATGATGCCGGGGATGGCGGCGGATGGATGCCGATTGGGAATTTCACAAGCCAATTTAAAGGGAATTTTGACGGTGATAATCATGTTGTACGCAATCTTATTATCGACCGGTCAAGTACGCATTTTATCGGATTATTCGGTTATTTCAATGGCGGAAAAGTGAAAAATCTGGGTATTTTTAACGGCGATATAAAAGGATCATCTTTTGTTGGCGGAATAATCGGACATAACGATCATGGAATAATCGAAAATTGTTATAACAACGCTTCTATTACCGGCACTGATGAACGCAGTTATGCAGGTGGTGTAGTTGGGTTGAATTATGACGGTACAGTTATAGATTGCTATAACACAAATATTATCAATGGTGATTCTTTTGTCGGCGGCGTGGTCGGTGCTAATAATGATTCTAAGAGTATAATTAAAAACTGTTACAATGTGGGTGCAGTCAACGGAACAAATAGTTCTATCGGT
>WRDE01000049.1 GCA_009783605.1 Oscillospiraceae bacterium | reverse complement strand
GATGCCGGAATTGGTGCAGTTGGACAGCGGAAAGTCGATGATCCGGTACTTTCCGCCGTAAGGCACCGCCGGCTTGGCGATCTGCTTGGTCAGCGCATAAAGCCGCGACCCCTGCCCCCCGGCCAGCAGCATCGCCACACATTCCTGTTTGCGGTACATTTCTGATTGGTCCCTCCCTCGGTGTTTGTTGATGAGTTATATTCGCTGCAAGGCAATCCCCCGCCCCTTCGGGGCACCCCCTTTCAAAAGGGGGCTTTGCCCGCCGCTGGTTATTTTCTATTGTTTTTCCAATTGAAATTCATCTTTGCTTGCGGCAACCCAAGCCCCCTTTTGAAAGGGGGTGCCCCGAAGGGGCGGGGGATTGCGGGGCGGAGATCACAGCAAATGATTATAAACTATCTGTTGAACCGTCGTACAAACACCTTCAAACTGATGATCAACTTCCGTGTTGGTAAATCGTAAAACGGCTAACCCTAAACTTTCAAAATATGCCGTCCGCTCCGCATCATATACCAAGGCTTCCTGCTCATAATGCTGTGACCCATCCAATTCAATGACTAATTTTAGTTTATCACAATAAAAATCTGCAATATATCCACCGATTATCCGCTGACGACTAAATTGTAAAGGCAATCCCCTCAAATAATCATACCACAAACGATTTTCTTGTTTGGTCATATTACTGCGCAGATTGCTGGAAAATGGTTTTAGGCTTTTATTTCTTGGCAGAAATTGGCTCATGATAATTCCCTCAGGCATTTTTAAATTATTGTTTTACCATACCGATTTTTTTCATAACATTTTGCATTGGATAATTATCAATTTTTGTACTGCATGTAACTTGTTTTTTGTTTTCCAATATATATTTTGCGGCGAAAGAACATATCATTGTGGCATATCCTCTGTTTCGATGTTGAGGATGGGTGCTTACGGCGCCTAACTCCCAATTTTTATCGGTCATATATAAAATTCCTGCAAATGAAATAATTTTACCGCTTTCAAATATAGCGCAAAATTTCCATTTATTTTCGGGAAAATCGGCTTTATTCAGTTCATCATCTGAAAAAAGCAGATAGTATTCTTTAACTGCCGGAAAATCATCAGATATATTTATCCATCGGATATTATCAGACGAAAATAATTTAAGCTGATTTATATGATCCAATTTGCAACTGTAATATGGTTCCATGATAACAATCCCCCGTCCCCTACAAGGCCACCTCCCTTTCAAAAGAGAGCTTATTTCGCCACTACTACAAACTGCACACTCAACCCCGGCAGCGTCATCGCAATTGACTGTTCCATCCCGTGTATCGGCGCCGCCGTGCTTTTCATGGACGGCTTGCGTCCGCCCGAGCCGCCGAAGGCGGTATCTTCGGAGCTGAACACGACCTTATATGTGCCCGGCTCCGGCACCCCGATCCGGTAATTTTTCCGCGCTACCGGCGTGAAATTGAACACCGCCAGCACCGCGCCGCCGTGCTGGTCATACCGCAGGAACGCCGCCGCGCTCTGGGCGTTGTCGTCGGGGACCACCCAGGAAAATCCCTCCCAGGAATAATCCTGCTCCCACAGCGCCGGGGTGTCGAGATAGAATTTGTTGAGGGCTTTGACATAATGGCGGAATTCCTTATGCGCCGGATAGTCCAGCAGCGGCCAGTCCAATTCCCCAGCGAAGGCCCATTCCTTGAACTGGGCGAACTCACAGCCCATGAACAGCAGTTTTTTGCCGGGGTGGGCCATCATATAGCCCAAAAACACCCGGGCGCCGGCGAATTTTTCCTGATAGGGGCCGGGCTGTTTATTGATCAGCGAGCCCTTGCCGTGGACCACCTCGTCGTGGGAGATCGGCAGCACGAAATTCTCCGAAAAAGCGTAACAGAGCGAAAAGGTCAGGCTGTGATGGTTGTCCTTGCGGAAAATCGGATCCAGGGCCGTATATCGCAGCATATCGTTCATCCAGCCCATATTCCACTTGAAATTGAACCCCAACCCGCCGGTGTCAGCCGGCCGGGAAACCATCGGCCAGGCCGTCGATTCCTCGGCGATCATCAGCGCGTGGGGGAACTCATGAAACACCGCCGCGTTGAGCAGCCGCAGGAATTCCACCGCCTCGAGGTTCTCCTTGCCGCCGTATTTATTCGGGATCCACTGCCCGTCCTTCCGGTTATAGTCGAGATACAGCATCGAGGCCACCGCGTCCACCCGGATACCGTCGGCGTGGTATTTCCGCAGCCAGAACAGGACATTGGAGATCAGAAACTGGCGCACTTCCTCCCGCCCGTAATCAAAAACGCAGGTGCCCCATTCCTTATGCTCCCCCTTGCGGGGATCGGCGTATTCATAGCAGGGTCCCCCGTCAAACCGGTACAGCCCCGCGGTATCCTTCGGAAAATGCGCCGGCACCCAGTCAAGGATCACCCCGATCCCGGCGGCGTGGCAGGCGTCAACAAAGGCCATGAAATCGTGCGGGGTGCCGTAACGGGAGGTGGGGGCGAAATAACCGGTCACCTGATAGCCCCAGGAGCCGTCAAAGGGGTATTCCATCACCGGCAGCAGCTCGATATGGGTATAGCCCATCTCCTTCACATACGGGATCAGCTCGTCCGCCAGCTTGCGATAGGAATAGGTCTCGCCGTCGGGATACCGCCGCCAGGACCCGGCGTGTACTTCATAAATATTGACCGGACTGCTGTAAACCGATTGTTTTCCGCGGTTCTTGATCCAATCGCTGTCATTCCAGCTATAGCCCTCTATATCATAGACCCGGGAAGCGGTACCCGGCCGGGTCTCGCAGTGGAAAGCATAGGGATCGGCCTTCAGCGTCACCTTGCCCTTCTGATCGGTGATGGCGTATTTATACAGCGTGAATGCCGGCAGCTCCGGCAGGATCCCCTCCCAGACGCCGTTCCCCACCGGCAGCATCCGGTACCGTGTCTCGTCCCAATCGCAGAAATCACCGACCAACGCTGCCGCTTTGGCTCTGGGCGCCCAGAGCCGGAAAACTGTCCGGCCGTCTCCGGTGGGATGACAGCCTAAATATTGGTAGGTATAACTGTATATCCGGTTGGCCTCCGCCATCGTCAGTCCCCTTTTTTTGCCGGTCTGCCGGATAAACCGGTTTTTCGGCGTCTTGACTGGTATTGTAACAAATTCTGTTTTCATTTTCAAGTCCTTTCGGTTAAAATCTAAAATAATTAACGGTTTTACATATCCGGATTTGTGAAAAGCTCATAAAAACCAGGGCAAATTTTTGTGGAATAATATCGTAAAACCAGATGCAGCCGTATCATAATGCATGATTCATCATGCATTATGAATTATGCATTGTTTAACCCAATACCACACCAACTGCCACCCCGCCGGCAGCAAAGCCAGCCCCCGGCGGCTCCAGCCGGGGAGCCTGTCCCATTCCGGTTCCACCAATTCTCCGGCGGCTTCCACCAGTTTTTGCGGAGCGGCAAAAGAGAAAAAAGCGGATTCGGTTCCGAAAGCGATCACCCGGGTGTTGTTTTCGGCTATCAGACAGCCGGCGGCGGCCAGTAGCAGCCACAACGTAATAAAAAAAGCGCCGCAAAAAGCCCGCAAACGCCTCCGCCGGCGCCGTCTGCGCGGCGGAGGCGCGGAGTCCGGAGGAGGGGAGAAGTATTTTCTAATCATTTGGATTTTTCCTTTGGCGGTAGATTGTGCGATATGCAATTGACAGTTGACAGTTGTGGATATATTTATTTGAGCAATTAACTGTCAACTGTCAATTGTCAACTCTTTCAGCAGTCCGGACAGCTCCTCTGCCAGCAGCCGGACGGCGTATTTCGCCTCCTCCTGGGTGTTGGCTTCGCTGCCCACCTCGATCAGCAGCGCGCCGGGGGCCAGATGCTGGTTATACCGGCTGGAAACCAACGACAGCGGACGCATCAGCCCGGGATACCGCGATTCCATCCGGTCATGCAGCCGCAGCGCAAACCGGAAATTTTGCTGCCAATCGGGATGGGGGATGGTTTTGACGTCGCTGACGCCGCAGATCAGCATGAGCTGGGCGGCTTTTTGTCCGTCCACCAAAACCGTCGGTTTGAGCTTGGTGGTGGTGTTGACCATCAGCCCGTCCCGGTGGATATCCAATACCACCCGTATCGACGGATATTTGGTGAGAAGGGCGGCGACGGTCTTTTCCGAGCGGGTATAGGCGCCGGTATATTGGGGCGAATCATGGACGGTGGTATCATGGACCGTCCCGATACCGGCGGCCCGCAGCTGGTCCGCCAGCTCGGCGCCGACGCCGGTTACCGAAAGGAGCGGATCGGCGGTCCGGGGGGTATCCCCGTCATTGTAGTATCCGGCGTCATAGGGCATATAGCTTTCGGTCGTGTGGGTGTGGCAGATCAGCACCAACGGCCCGTTGCCGGCGGTAGGCAGCCCCAGATCAGGCTTTATCTGTAGCTCCTTTGGGTAATCGAAATCCTTATTGCTCCGGTTGAGAACCGATACTGCGCCGGCTGCCCGGGCGCCGGCGGGGATAGCCTGTTCCGCTATCTTGCCGCCGGTACCGTCTTCGGGGGGCGGTTCGACAGGTACAGAGGGAGCAGCCGATGGGCGGGTACTGCTGTCCGGTATGGGATCGGACGGGCGGCTGCCGGGGTCGCGGGCGGGGATATCCGGGCTCTTATCGGAGGGTTTTGCGGAAGGGTTGTCCGAAGGCTGACCGGTTCTGCCGGTCAGCAGCGAAAACATCTCCTCCGGCGACCGCATCCCCGCCGCCAGCAGCGCCGTCTGCTGTCCCCAGCGCAGCAGCTCTCCGCCGTATAAAACGGTGAGCAGTATAAAGAGGGATACCGTCACGGCTCCGGCGGGGATCATCCGCTGCCAGCTCCGCTTTTTTCTCGTCATCCGCGCCGCCCCCTTTCATACTAATTTATGAAAAAAAGCAGACAGATATGCGGAGGAAGAGTTAGGTGAATACTGATTACATGATGAAACCGTAGGGGCAGGCCTTGTGTCTGCCCGGAAACATAGATATCATGCGGGTCAATTGGGCAGACACAAGGCCTGCCCCTACGAAAATTGATTAAATCAATGGTTGCCTAACTTCTCGCAACCGCGATCAACTCTAACGGTGAGTAGTCCGGCTGCAGTGCCGCGTTGATGGCCATTGCTGTCAGGCGGGAGGCCCGGGCGATCAGCAGATCCACCTCCCGGGGGGTCACCATCATCCCCGCTGCCGGCGATTCGGTCTCGCCGGCCCCGGTCAGTTCGTTGGCGATGACGGCGGCGTCCACCACCGTCGGTACCCCCATCCCGATAACCGGCACCCCCAGCGACGCGGGGGAGACCGGCCGGCGGTTGTTGCCGACGCCGGACCCCGGCGCGATCCCGGTGTCACAGAGCTGGACGGTACATCCTAACCGGGACAGCGACCGCGCCGCCAGCGCGTCCACCACAATCACCGCCGCGGGCTGTACCGCGCCGCAGACGCCGCGGATCATGTCGCCGCTCTCAATTCCGGTCTGCCCCAGCACCCCGGGTACCATCACCGCCGCGGCCCGCAGCCCGGTCAGCCCGGCGGAACGGGCGAATTCCCCCTCAATATGCCGGGTCGCCAGCACCATATCCGCCGTTTCCGGCCCCAGCGCGTCCGGTGTCACCGCAGCGTTGCCCAACCCCACGACCAGAACGGCGCCCTCCTCCGGCAGCAGCGCCGTCAGCTCCTCCGCCACCGTTTGGGCGTACCGCTCCAATTGCTCGTCGTTGTCGGTGAGCGGCGGCACCTCCACCGTCACATAGGTGCCGGGAGGCTTGCCGATCTGCTCGGCGGCCCGGCCGGATTTGATCCGGATCCGGGTGGTGGTGACCCCGCCGTTGCCGCCGCACTCCTTCTCAAAATCCTCCGGAGACAACACCTCTTCCAACGTTTCAGCCGCCTCCAATGCCAAATCGGTCCGCCAGCTCATAGATATCCGCCTTTCTTGATTTAGGGAATAGGGATTAGTGGATAGTGGATAGTGATTAGTGATTAGTGGACACATGCCAGTCTCTCTAATCACTAATCACTAAATCCGCCCTCTCAATCCTAAGTATTCGCCGAAACCGGCGGCGGTATTCTCCGGAGTGACGGTTGTCATGGCAATTTAACGAAGGTCATGATTGTATGTAAATAGGGAACAAAAGGCTATAGGCGTTAAAAATTGATGTTTTTTTATTGATTATCGAAAAAAACATTGATTTTCCGGTGTTTTTCTGGTAAACTACAAAAATGTATGAAATTATTTGATGAGATAAAGGTTGTATCGCGTCATGCAGGTCGCTTTTTCACCCCCCGACATCCGCGAGCAGGATATACAGAAAGTCGCCGAGGTGCTGCGTTCCGGCTGGATCACCACCGGCCCGGTCACCAAGGAATTTGAGCGGGAGCTGGCCGCTTTTTGCGATACCGGCCGCGCCGCCTGTCTGAATTCCGCCACCGCCGCGCTGGAGCTGACCCTGCGGCTGCTGGGGATCGGCGAAGGGGATGAGGTCATCACCTCGGCTTACACCTACACCGCTTCGGCCAGCGTGATCTGCCACGTGGGCGCGAAACCGGTATTGATCGACACCGCACCGGGGTCCTTTGAGATGGATTATGACAGGCTGGTCGCCGCGGTAAGCGAGCGTACCAAAGCGGTGATCCCGGTGGATATCGCGGGAATCCCCTGCGACTATAAACAGTTGTTTGCGGCGTTACTCTGCATGAAATATCTATTCACCCCCGCCAACGAGATACAGCAAATTCTTGGCCGTCCAGCCGTTATCACCGATGCGGCTCATAGTCTCGGCGCGGTATACAGAGGGTATACGAGCGGTATTCTCGGGGATTTCACCTGCTTTTCATTCCACGCGGTAAAAAACCTCACCACCGGCGAGGGCGGCGCGGTCACCTGGCGGGAGCAGCCGGGGATCGCCGACGATGAGATATACCGGCGATATATGCTGTATTCCCTCCACGGCCAAACCAAGGACGCGCTGGCCAAGGACCGGGCCGGCGCCTGGGAATACGATATCGCCGAACCGCTGTATAAGTGCAACATGACCGACGTTGCCGCCGCCCTCGGGCTGTCCCAGCTGCGGCGGTATGACGCCATGCTGGCGCGGCGGCATGAGATCATTGAATTTTACAATAAAGCTTTCGCCGGACTGCCGGTCACGCTGCCGGTTCACGCGGACGCATTGCGGAAATCCAGCGGGCATCTGTATATGCTGCGGTTAGACGGCAGAGATGAGGGATACCGAAACGCCGTGATCACCAAAATGACCGAACGGGGCGTGGCCTGCAACGTGCACTACAAGCCGCTGCCGCTGCTGTCGGCGTATAAGCGGCTGGGATTCCGGATCGGGGATTATCCCAACGCCTTTGACCAGTACCGGAACGAGATCACGCTGCCGCTGTATTCCCATATGACCGATGAGCAAGCCGGGTATGTGGCGGATTGCCTGAAACAGATACTTGCGGAGGGATAAGTTTGAAAAATCATGAGAAAGGAACTCAAATGGGAACGGGACCATGCCGATTTTTACTAATGGTTTTGTGCCCATGTGGGGCATGGTCATAGATGCTGTTAAAATCATGGGACAAGCTGCCCGAACCGATGCGGACGGATGAGGTGCGGGGGTATTATACCGCGTTGAAACGCAGACGGTTTTCCCTTTTGCTGAAACGGATAATGGATATCCTGCTGGCGCTTATTTTGTTTCTCCTTCTCCTTCCACTGATGCTGATTGTCGCCGCCGCCGTCAAGATCGACTCCCGCGGCCCGGTATTTTTCCGGCAGGTGCGGATAACCCGGTACGGCCGGGAGTTCCGGATCTTCAAGTTCCGGACGATGGTCCGGAACGCCGAAAAGATCGGCGCGGCGGTCACCACCGACAAGGACAGCCGCGTCACCCGGACCGGCGGTTTTTTGCGGAAATACCGGCTGGACGAGACAGCCCAGCTGCTGAACATCCTCAAAGGGGATATGACCTTCGTGGGTACCCGCCCGGAGATTCCGAAATACGCGGCGGCCTACACCCCGGAGATGCGCGCAACGCTGCTGCTGCCCGCCGGCATCACCTCGCTGGCCAGCATCAAATATAAAGACGAGCAGCGGCTGCTGCGGGACGCGGAGAACGCGGACGATGTGTATATCGGGCAGATCCTGCCCGGCAAGATGCGGTATAATCTGGAAGAGCTGCGGCGGTTCGGATTCTGGCGGGATATCGGGATGATGTTCCGGACGATAGGCGCGGTGATGAAGAGGGATAAAGAGGAGACATGAAAATGAAACGAATCTGGTTTGTGAGCCACTATTCTATGCCGCCGGAATATGAAATGCGGATCAAGACTCAGATGTTTGCGCGGTATTTTCAAGATCAGGGTGTGGAAACAAAGATATTCTCCGCCAGCACGATCCATAATACCGCTATCAACCTGATTGCCGACGGCAGTTTATATATTGAGCGGGAGTATGAAGGATTAAATTTCGTGCATATCCGATGCGAAAATTATACCGGCAACGGATTGAAACGAATTATCAACATGCGGCAGTTTGCCCGCCGTTTCCCCCGGGCGGCGAAAAATTTCCCGCTGCCGGATGTGATCGTGGCGGACGTGAACTGCGTGAATTATAAGCCGATCGCCCGCTTCTGCCGGAAACATAACATCAAATTCTATGTGGATGTGCGCGACCTCTGGCCGCTGTCGATGGTGGAATACCGGTTGATTTCGGAAAAAAATCCGCTTACCCGATATCTGTACCGGCAGGAGCGGCGGATGTATACTGTTGCTGACGGATTGATATTTGCGATGGAGGGCGGTCTGGAATATCTGGCCGAAAAAGGATGGGACACATCCCGCGGCGGCCCGGTGGATCCCGCCAAGGTTTTCCACATCAACAACGGCGTGGATATGGAAGCATTTGCGTATAACCGGGAACATCATCCTCATCCGGATGAACATCTTGATGATCCGGAGTTGTTCACGGCAGTATATGTAGGCTCTATCCGGACAGTGAACGCTGTGGATCAGATTGTGGAAGCGGCTGTGCTGACGAAAGATCCCCGGATTCGGTACCTTATCTGGGGGGATGGCGACCAGGCGGAAGGATTGAAAAAACGGTGCGCTGATGAGCAGATAACCAATGTGGTATTTAAGGGATTCACAGATAAGCGGGAAATCCCTTCGATCGTATCGCGGGCCGGTGTCAATCTGTTGAACAGCGGGGATTCCGGGGCGATGCGGTTCGGCGGCAGTTTGAATAAAATGTTTGATTATTTCGCCGCCGGGAAACCGGTTATACAAAATTTTTCGATGGCGCATAGCCTCATTGAAAAATATAACTGTGGTATAATTGTGGAGCATACCTCCGAAGCGATGGCGGCGGCAGTGGAACGGGTGTCCGAAATGCCGGCGGACGAATACGCGCGGTACTGCGAGAACGCAAAAAAAGCCGCCGGAGATTTTGATTACCGGCTGCTGGCGGAGAAATTGGCGAAAATCGTGGATAATTCATGACGGAGGGTGCGCCAGTTCGGTGCGTGTAATATAGTTGGGTGGAAGTCCCGACCCGGTAAGGTGGTAGCGCACAGCCGGTACCGAGTCCTTGGAGCCGAAGCCGTGAGGTGAGGTTTAAGCGTAGGACAGGGAGTGCGAGAGCCGCAATGGGAAACCGTGAAGCGATTCAGCCCCGTAAGTTATAAAGAGCGGAAGCCGATGTGTTCCTCCACACAGCAGGCAGCAAG
>WRDE01000048.1 GCA_009783605.1 Oscillospiraceae bacterium | reverse complement strand
TAAAAAAGGCAAAAAAAATGTTATGTCTCGGGTTGATACTGGCGATGTGTATCGGATGTTTCGTAGGGATCCCATTCGTCCGGGCGGAGGATGAGATACCATTCGTCCTCGGGGACGTCGACCGAAGCGGCAAAGTGGAGATCGGCGACGCCCGGATGGTGCTGCAGCATCTGGTTGGCAAGATCATTCTGAATGAGGCGCAGTTAGACGCCGCCGACGTGGACGGCAATGGGGTGAGCATAACCAGCGCCCGGTTGATTCTGCAATTTTTGGTGGATAAGATAAGCGAATTCCCCCGGGAGGAAGAGCTGGTGTCCGGCAATGAAAGGGGCAATACGGCGGGAAACATCTCCAACAGCGGGCTGGCCGCCATTCAGGGGGATTGGATATATTATTTTAATTTGGAAGGGGATTGGGAAGGCGGATTATACCGTAAAAGACTTGACGGCAGCGGCAAGCAAAAACTGTTAAGCGACATCCAGGCAACGTATATTAATGTTGTCGGCAATTGGGTGTATTGTGTTGATAATCTTGATACAAATAGAGAGGGTAGCGGCGGTATCTGGCGTGTAAGGACCGACGGCAGCAGCAAGAAAAAAATAAGCACGGATTTTGCATTTTATATGAGTGTCATCGGCGGCTGGATATACTATTCAAAGCAGCATTTCGCTGGAGAATATACGAGTATAGGCATCTACCGAATGAAAACCGACGGCAGCGCCGGAGAGAAGTTAAGCGATGACCACGCAACATATCTCAATGTGGTCGACGATTGGATTTATTATTCAAAGGTCACTGCGGTCTACTACGAAGAAGATAATTATGATGATTATTTTTATACTTTTGAAATATACCGGATAAAAACCGATGGCAGCGCCAAGGAGAAATTGAGCGACGAAGATCGCGCAAGAGTAACTGGTATCAATGTCGTCGAGGATGGGGTCGGAGATTATTGGATTTATTATGTGACTTATCTGAGTGGAAGAACAACGTTATATCGCATGAGAACTGACGGGAGTGACAGGCGGCCATTACTCAGTAGCAACGATGACAAAAACCGATTAATCTATATCAATGTTGTCGGAGAGTGGATTTATTTTGCAGATGAGAGCCAGGTGCGCAAATTATACCGCGTGAACACCGATGGGAGCGACAAGCAAGTATTAAGCGATGACGCGGCCTTACTTATCAATATTGTTGGGGATTGGATTTATTATAGGGCTTTTGTTCCTGGGATGACTGGGGCAGCCAGAATGCTTTGCATGAAACTTGACGGCAGTGAAAGACAACTTTTGGATTGATACCAAAAACTCTCGACTTCGATAAACTCAGAAAAAATATCCCCCGCCGCACAGTCCGCGGCGGGGGTTTTGTTTTGTTGTATTAAATCTTCTCCAAAATCTTCGGCCCGAAAATAAACAGGGCGGCGACGCAGGCGCTGGTGAAGAAGAAGACCGAGGAGCCGGCGGCGATATCCTTTGCCAGCTTGGCGTTGCGGCGGATGGGGTCTTTTTTCAGCTCCTGCTCCAGAATGTCCTCACAGGCCAGATCCACCGCCTTTTCCACCGCCGTGTTCATCATCTCAAAAGCCACCGACAGCCCGCAGGCCAGCGCGAGGATGGCGTTTTCGACGGCGGAGGTTTTCAGCCAGATAGCCAGCCCGACCACCAACCCGATACCTAGGGGGGTGGCTTTGATATTTTTTTCCGACTTAAAAGCCGACCACATGCCGGTCACCGCCCAGACGAACCCCAGATGATACCATTTTCTCTTTTTCTTCTGTCTGCCCATAAAAAACAACCGTCCTGTTCTTTTTATGATAGCCAATAACAGTATACCACGGCGAATCCGAAAATTCAACAGGAGATATGGTGAAAAAAATGAAGAACAAAAGTTCTCCCGCTCCTTGACAAAGTAGCTTTTTTCGGCTATAATGATACAATGCCACATATGAAAGGAATCCGGTTATGACCAAAAATTTTTCGGTATCCCTTGCCGCCATTATCAAGGAGACCAACCTCGAGACGCTGTATATGCCCTCCGATCCGGCGGAGATTCTGATTTATTCCAGCGACGTCAACCGGCCCGGGCTGGCTATCGCCGGATATTTCGATTATTTCGATTCCGAACGCGTCCAGGTGTTCGGCAAGAGTGAGTTCGGGTTTCTCGAGGACCTGGGTCATGAGCTGCGGGAACAGCGGTTGGACGAGATCATCTCCCGCCGGCCGCCGGCGTTAGTCATCTCCCGGGAGCTGACGGCGCCGTCAGAGCTGCTGGAGGCCTGTATCCGGTATCAGGTGCCGCTGCTGCGCTCGAAGGACATCACCTCCGGATTCCTCGCCGCCCTGATCGCCTATCTGTCGGTCCAGCTGGCGCCGCGGATCACCCGGCACGGGGTGCTGGTGGAGGTATACGGCGAGGGTATCCTGCTGATGGGGGACAGCGGCGTCGGCAAATCCGAGACGGCGATCGAGCTGGTCAAACGGGGCCACCGGCTGATCGCCGACGACGCGGTGGAGATCCGCCGGGTCTCGGCCAAGACATTGGTGGGTTCGGCGCCGGAGAATATCCGCCATTTCATCGAGCTGCGGGGGATCGGGATCGTCAACGCCCGGCGGATCTTCGGGATGGGCGCGGTCAAGATGACCGAAAAGATCGATCTGGTGATCCAGATGGAGCCATGGGACAACGAAAAGGTCTATGACCGGATGGGATTGGAGAGCGAATACATAGATATCCTCGGCATTTTGGTCCCCAAAGCCACCATCCCGGTAAAACCCGGGCGCAATCTGGCCATCATCATCGAAGTGGCGGCGATGAATAACCGCCAGAAGAAAATGGGTTACAACGCGGCCCAGGAACTGATGGAAGGGCTGGGGCTTCACACAATTGAGAATTGAGAATTATGTGAATTGTTCATTGAGAGCTTGCGCCGGAGGCGCATAGGAGATCTTGGGATTTATTGCCTTTCATATCAATTGATATATTTACGAACAGCGAACAGGCGAAGTAAGCAGGATGTATTCAGGACGCGAAGCGTTCTGAATACATCCTGCACGAGCCCCAATATACACGGGAAAAATAAATATAGAGGAGACGACCAATATGTATAGAATCGGTATCGACCTTGGCGGGACGAATATCGCCGCCGGGGTGGTCAACGACAAATTTGAAATTATCGGCAGCGCCAAATGTAAGACCGCATTACCCCGTCCGGCGGAAGCTATTATCGCCGACATGGCGCGGGTGGCCCGGGAGGCCGCCGCTGCCGCGGGGCTGGATTGGGATCAGATTGCCGGGGTCGGGGTCGGGTGCCCCGGCACCTGCAATCAGGAGAACGGGTTGGTGGAATATTCCAACAACCTGCGGTTTGACCATGTGCCGCTGAAGGCGATGCTGGAGGAATTGTTAGGCAAGCCGGTGGCGGTGGATAACGACGCCAACGTGGCCGCCCTCGGCGAAGCGGTGGCCGGGGCCGCCAAAGGGGCCGCCGCCGCCGTCTGCGTCACCCTCGGCACCGGTGTCGGCGGCGGCATCATCATCGACGGCAAGATCTACAGCGGCTCCAACTACGGCGGCGCCGAGCTGGGGCATACCGTCGTCACGGTGGGCGGCGAGGAATGCACCTGCGGCCGCAAAGGCTGCTGGGAGGCCTACGCCTCCGCCACCGCGCTGATCAGCCAGACCCGGCGGAAGATGGAGCAGTATCCCGGCAGCCTGATGTGGCAGCTGACCGAGTCCGGCCGGCGGATAAGCGGCCGGACCGCCTTCGACGCCATGCGGGCCGGCGATCCGGCCGGAACCCAGGTGGTGGAGGAATATATCTACTACATCGCCTGCGGATTGATCAATATCATCAACATATTCCAGCCGGAGATACTCTGTATCGGCGGCGGCATCTGCAACGAGGGGGAGACGCTGACCCGGCCGCTGATGAAGTGGATCGAGGCCGAACGCTATACCCGCTACGCCGAAAAACAGACCCGGCTCTGTATCGCCGCGCTGGGAAACGACGCCGGGATAATTGGGGCGGCGGCGTTGTAAATTGTAAATGGCAAATTGACTGCGGCATCTGTTGGGAGCGGTCCGCGCAGCGGTTGTGTGAATATCCTTGTGAACAACCGGTAAATTCTCTCTTTTTTGATGCATTTTGAAGGTATCATGTGTATGATGTATAAATATAGGGGCTGAGCATATCTGCCCGCCGGATAAGAACCATGTGAAAAAAGGAGAAATCACTATGAAGCACGTTAAAAGTATCCGCAGACTGCTGGCATTTTTGCTTTCTGCTGTCATCGCGCTGGCGGCGGCGGGCTGTGGGACCGGGGCGGGGGAACCGGCGGACGATATTTCGTCTTCGGACCCGGAACCTGTCCAGTGGGTTTCGGACCCGGATTTTGAGGACCGGGTTGCCGGGTTTTCTATTGAGCTGTTCAAAAAATCCTTCGACGACGTCAAAAACACCTTGGTTTCGCCGCTGTCGGTGCTGCTGGCGCTGGCGATAACGGCCAACGGCGCCGAGGGGGAGACGCTGGAACAGATGGAACAGGTGCTGGGCGGGCTGCCGATTGCCGGGCTTAACGCGAAACTGCGGGACTATGTCCGGTCGCTGCCGTCAACTGAAAAGGCAAAACTGCATATCGCCAATTCGATCTGGTTCCGGGACGATCCCGGGCTGAAAGTACAGCCGGAGTTTTTGTGGACCAACGCCAATTTTTATGGCGCCGCGGTGCGCAGGAGCCCGTTTGACGGCCGGACGGTGGGGGATATCAACAATTGGGTGAAGGACAACACCGACGGCATGATCAAAGAGATCGTTGACGAGATTGATCCCGCCGTGGTGCTCTATCTGATCAACGCGATGGTTTTCGACGCCGAATGGGAAAGGGTATACGAAGAAAATCAAATCCGCCAGGGTAATTTTTATGCCGCCGGCCGTTTGCTCCCGCAGAGAGTGGATTTTATGCATCAGCAGGAACATAGCTATCTGAGCGACGATAAGGCCGTCGGTTTTCTCAGACCATATGCCGGCGGGCGGTACGCTTTCGCGGCGCTGCTGCCGGACGAGGGGGTGCCGCTGGAGGAATATATCGCCGGCCTGGACGGGGAAAGGCTGGCCGCGCTGTTGGCCAACGCCCGGCCGGAGACGGTCTACGCCGCCATACCGAAATTCTCTTTTGAATGTGAGACCAGCCTGAAAGAATCGCTGATCGGGATGGGGATGCCGCTGGCCTTTGGTGCCGCCGCCGATTTTTCGGCGATGTCGGCGGATACGCCGCTCTGCATCAGCGCGGTACGGCATAAGACCTTTATCGAGGTCAACGAACGCGGCGCCCGCGCCGCTGCGGTTACGGCGGTAGAGACGGCGCCTACCAGCGCGATGCCGGGAAAATATGTCACCCTCGACCGGCCGTTTGTGTTCGCGATTATTGACGGGGATAACGGTTTGCCGTTGTTTATCGGGGCGGTGAATACGGTTGAGAATTGACAGTTGACAGTTGAGAGTTATATCCATTATACAGTTAAGGAGCCGCCGCCATGTCCATTCAAACCCTTGCCGCCTTCGCCGCCGCCTGCGGCTGTGAAACCGCGTTCGCTGTTCCGCTGGCTGTTCTTACCACCTTTAAAATCGGCGGACCGGCGGCGTTGGTGATCACCGCCAAGCCGGCGGCGCTGCCGGATATACTGCGGATGGCCGAAGAGGCAGATATACCGGTATTGGTGATCGGCAACGGGTCCAATCTGTTGGTCAGTGATGCCGGGTTTGACGGGGTCGTGATCCGGCTGGCGGATGATATGGAACCCACTTCAAACGGAAGCGATATATATTGTCACGCCGGATATTCCCTGAAAAAGCTCTGTATATTTGCCCGGGACCGGGGGCTGTCGGGGCTGGAATTCGCCTATGGCATCCCCGGCACCGCCGGCGGCGCGCTGTATATGAATGCCGGCGCTTATGACGGCGAGATGGCGCAGATTGTGATTGCCGCCGAATCGGTTTCGGCGAACGGCGTAAAAAATTGGACACCGGAGCCATTGCGGTTGGGCTACCGCCGCTCGGTATTTATGGAGTTGCCGCAAACCGAAATGATTACCGGCGTAACAGTGCGCTTGCGTCAGGATGATAAAGAAGCCATCGCGGCGCGGATGAACGATTTCCTGAACCGCCGCCGCGCCAAACAGCCGTTAGAGCTGCCCAGCGCCGGCAGTTATTTCAAACGTCCGCCGCAGCGGTACGCTGCGGCTCTGATCGAGTCGGCAGGGCTGAAAGGCTTCCGGACCGGCGGCGCAATGGTCAGCGAAAAACACGCCGGATTCGTAGTCAACGCCGGCGGCGCCACCTGCGCCGATGTGCTGGCATTAGAACAGGCGGTGCGGGAACGGGTGCGGGAGATGCACGGGGTTTTATTGGAGCGGGAAGTGAGATATATCAATGCTGAATGCTGAATGCTAAATGCTAAATGCTAAATTATGGAGTGCATTATTAAGCATTAAGCATTTAGCATTATAAAGGAGTTATCATGGAATTTATCATCGTATCCGGCCTGTCCGGGGCGGGGAAATCCCGGGCGGTGGACGCGCTGGAGGATATCGGGTTTTATTGCGTAGACAATATGCCCGGAAAACTATTGCCGAAATTCGCCGAGCTGTGTATGCAGTCGCAGGACCGGCTGACCCGGGTGGCCATCGTCATCGACGCCCGGGGCGGCATGATGTTGGACGGGCTGTTCGAGGGGTTAGAAGAATTGAAGCGGCAGGGCGGGGAATATAAGATCCTGTTTCTCGAATGCGGCAATCAGGAGCTGGCCCGGCGGTATAAGGAGACCCGGCGCAAGCATCCGCTGACCGACGAGGGGCGGTCGGTGCAGGAGGCAATTGAAGCGGAACGGGAGATTCTCAAAAACATCCGGGCCCGGACCGATTATCTGATCGACACCACCCATACCACCCCGGCCCAGCTGCGGGAACAGATTTTCGCGCTGTTTCTGGAGGACAGCCAGACCGGCATGAAGGTGCAGTGCATGTCTTTCGGGTTTAAGTACGGCTACCCTGCCGAAGCGGATATCGTGATGGACGTCCGGTGCTTCCCCAATCCGTTTTATATCGACAAGCTGCGGCACAAAACCGGCCTTGACACGCCGGTGCGGGAATATGTGCTCTCTTCACCCGAGGTACGGGAATTTTTGGAAAAGCTCACCGGCATGGCGGATTTTCTGTTGCCGCTATACCGGAACGAGGGCAAATCCCAGCTGATCATCGCCATCGGCTGTACCGGCGGCAAGCACCGTTCGGTCACCATAGCCGAAGAACTGGCCATGCACCTGAATCAGGAGGGGGCGCGGGTGATGGTGAAGCACAGAGATATACAGAAGAATTGAAAATTGAAAATTATGGAAGATGATTTGTGGGGAGCGCTGCATATGGCTGTTGTTAAAGGGAAAAAGAAAATTGGGCCTGGGCGGGTTATTGGGTGGATTTTTAAGACCGTTGCGTATTTGTATATGTTCGGCGTATTGGTCATGGTGTTTTTTCCCTCATATGTAAATGATATGGATATAGAGGGAGACAGCATGGCGCCGATGCTGGACTTTTTGTTCCGGAGCCTGTGGCAATATATCTTAATCCTGATCGCGGCGGTGCTGCTGTACCGGTGGCTGCGGGCGGTTGTTAAGCGGGCGCGGCTGACGCGGCGGATACGGAAGGTCTGCACCGAAAAGGGATATGCGTTACATATCCGGCGGCATCCCTGTCTGGCGCTGCCGTTCCGGAGCCGCCGCCCGGAGCTGATCATCACCGCCGAGGACAGGCTGTACGCCGTGCTGTTTTTCCCGGTTTTCAACCGGCGGACCGCGATCCATTTCGCCCATCCCGACACCGTCATCCTCATCAAAAGGATCCTGCGGCAGGGGATGGATATCCGGCGGAAGATCCGTTTCCGGTTCAAGATGCCGGCGCTGCCGGCGGGGACGCCGGACTATCCGATAGAGAAAATCCTGATCATCCACCCGATCTGCTACCGGCTGACCACCTCCGTCGGCGGCGAATCCACCGAAGCCGACAACGGCGACAAGTTGTTCGGCTGTACCCTGTACGCCGGCACGGCGTTCTGCAATACCCTCCGCCGGCGGCGGGAGGGAGACGAATGGTAATGCTGAATTAAGGAAAATATTTGTTGTGTGCGTTCATTTAGCATTCAGCATTCAGCATTCAAAAAGGGGAGTGATTGCTTGTCCTTTTCATCCGACGTAAAGGCGGAACTTGTCCGGATCACCAAAATGTCCCCCTGCTGCGCGGCGGCGCAGGCTTATGGGATGTTAGAGAACGGACATGCCTTTTCCCCGGCGCGGGTTTCGCTGCTGACCGAGAGCGAAGCGGTGGCCCGGCTCTATTGCCGGATGACGGCGGCGGTCTGCGGGATTACGCCGCCGGCGGTAACGGTTCAGGGCGGCGGATTTGCGGTATCGGCCGCCGCCGCCGACTGTGCGGCGGTGCTGCGGCGGTTCGGGCACGGGACCGGCGAGCTGGCACTGCGGCTCAACCGCGCCAATTTGGAATGCGACGAGTGCCTGTCCGCCTATCTGCGGGGGGCTTTCCTCGCCTGCGGGACGGTGGCCAACCCGGAAAACGGTTACCATATGGAATGGAGCATTCCCCATTATAACCTGAGCCGGGATATTCTGGCGCTGATGGGGGAGCTGGGGCTGGGGGTGCGGTATATCTGCCGTAAAGGGACCCATCTGCTCTATCTCAAGGAGAGCGAGCGGATTGAGGACTGTCTGACCCTGATGGGGGCGGTCAACATGTCGCTGTCGCTGATGAATGTCAAGTTGGTGAAGGATATCCGCAACAAAGCCAACCGGATCGCCAACTGTGAAAACGCCAATATCGACAAAACCGTCGCGGCCTCGGCAATACAGACCCGGGCGGTGAAGAAAATCGCCGCCAGCGGCGGCATTGATACATTGCCGGAGGAGCTCCGGGAGCTGGCGCGGCTGCGGTTGGAAAACCCCGAGCTGTCGCTGAACGAGTTGCGGGAAATGCTGAGTGAGCCGCTGTCGCGGTCGGGAGTGAACCACCGGCTGCGGCGGATTATCAAGATCGCGGAATAGGGGTTAGGGAATAGCATGCATAATCTATCCCCTATTTCCTATTCTCTAACCCCTATCGACAATAATCCGGAAAAATATTGAAAAGGCGAAAGGATTATGCTACACTGTCACAGATGCTGACTTTACTGAATGGTGAGGGATGGTTAATTGAACATATGGCCTGAGGAGAGCTACCGGATATTCCCTCTGTCGCGGAATCAGCGTGGCATCTGGGAGATGGAGCTGCTGAATCAAAACAGCCCGATGAACAGCCTTTGCACCTCTCTGCTTATCAAAGGGCGCATGGATATCGGCTTGGCTGCCCGCGGCATAAACCGCGTGCTGGAACAGGATGTGTCGCTGCGGACCCGGCTGGCGGTGATCGGCGGGGCGCCGTATCAGTATCAGGTCGCCTTCAAAGAAGAAGCCTTTCCCTTTTTTGATTTTTCGGCGGCCGGCGCCGAGGGAATCTCCCGCTGGGAGACAGTGACCGCCCAGACGGCGATGCCGGTCACCGAGAACCCGTTGTATCGGTTTTACATCTATAAATCCGGCGAGGAGAGCGGCGGCATATTGATCAGGGTCCACCGGCTGATTGCGGACGGCTGGCGGATTGCCGATCTGGCGGAACGGTTCGCGGCGGTGTATTTTGCCCTACTCTCCGGGAAGCGGCCCGACCTTTCGGAGACGCCGG
>WRDE01000047.1 GCA_009783605.1 Oscillospiraceae bacterium | reverse complement strand
CCCTCGCCGACGACATCACCATGCGGCTGGCCACCTCCGGCGTCCGGATCGAAGCCCCGATCCCGAACAAGGCGGCGGTGGGTATCGAGGTGCCGAACAAGGTCCGCAGCATCGTCAGCCTGCGGGAGATGATCGACTCGGCGGAATTTTCAATGGCCCGTTCAAAACTGACGGTAGCCATCGGCCGGGATATCGCCGGCAAAATCATCCTGACCGATCTGGCCGATATGCCTCACCTGCTGATCGCCGGCACCACCAATTCCGGCAAATCGGTCTGTACCAACTCGATGATCCAAAGCATCTTATACAAATCGTCGCCGGAGGATGTGCGGCTGCTTTTAGTCGATCCCAAGCAGGTGGAATTCAATGTCTACAACGGTATCCCCCATCTGTTAGTGCCGGTGGTCACCGATGCGCGGAAAGCGGCCGGCGCGCTTGGCTGGGCGGTCAATGAGATGGAGGAGCGGTATACGCTGTTCAAAGAAAATCACGCCAAGGATTTTGATTCCTATAATCAAAAAGCCGTGAAAAACTACGATCTCGCGTCAATGCCGAAAATCGTGATCGTCATCGACGAATTCGCCGATTTGATGATGACTGCCGCTTCGGAGGTGGAGGATTCGGTCTGCCGGCTGGCACAGAAAGGGCGGGCGGCCGGGATTCATTTGGTGATCGCCACCCAGCGGCCGTCAGTGGACGTTATCACCGGCGTGATCAAGGCGAATTTCCCCTCCCGGCTGGCGCTGACGGTGGCGTCTCAGGTCGACTCCCGCACCATCCTCGACAGCGGCGGCGCCGATAAGCTGCTGGCCAAAGGCGATATGCTGTTTGCGCCGATGGGACACAAGCCCACCCGGATCCAGGGCTGTTTTGTCAGCGAAAAAGAGGTCGCCCGGGTGGTGGAGCACCTCAAAACCGAAGAGAGCGACTACGATGAGGGGATCATGCAGGAGATCGAGGAACAGGCCGCCCGGACAGTCAAAGGCAAAAGGACGGTGGCCGAGACCGAGGATCCGGACGGCGAAACGGACGAGCTGCTGAATCAGGCCTGTGAATTTGTCATCGCCGGCAGTGAGGCGTCGGTTTCGGGGATCCAGCGCCGATTCAAGGTGGGCTATGCCCGGGCCGGCCGGCTGATCGATATGATGGAGCAAAAAGGCGTCGTCGGACCCCACGAAGGGAGCAAACCCCGGAAGGTGCTGATCAGCTGGCAGCAGTGGTTAGAGATGAATATGAATGAGTGATGCCTCATTATAGTGAGCTATATTTACATGGAGGAGACTATATGGCGAAATATGAATGCAGCTTCCAAAGCGATTTCGATGCGGTTCTGAATGCCATCCACAGTGGCATCATAGGCGGGAGCATATCGGCAAAAATGGAGGATCAAAGTGATTATATGGCCAACGGTATCCGCTGTGCCGTGCGGGTGTATGAGCGGTACAGTATGGCGGGAAGCAACCGTGTCAGCCTGAATGTAACCTTGATCGGAAACGGCGGAGAGCTGTTCATCTCAGCGATTACCTCCGGCGGGAGCCAGGCGGTATTTTTTAAGATCAACACCATCGGCGAAGAGACATTTTTGAATCGTTTGGTGGAGATTGTTGAGCGGTATCGGTAATTGGCAAGATGTTGTTCACTCGATGATCAGTTTCAAAATATTTCCATTTTTTCCGCCCCCATCGCTTCCGCTTCCTCTATTTTATGCGTGACCAACACGATCAACCGCCGCTGGCTGCGTTGCCGCAGATGGGCGGCGATTTTTTTTACCGCGTCCTGATCCAATCCGGTGAACGGCTCGTCCAACAGCAGCAGCTCCGGGTCGTTCACCAATGCCCGGGCGATGGCGGCCCGGCGTTTCATCCCGCCGCTGCAGGCCGCGGGATACAGCCCGGCGGCGTCGGGCGGCAATCCGGCCAGATCCAGCGCCGCGACAGCTTGTTCGGCGGCAGTTTGTGCCGCGGTGGAACGGTCGGGCTGCGGCAATACCACCCGGACATTGCCGCTCAGGGTATGCCAGGGCAGCAGCCGGTCCTCTTGAAATACCATGCCGGTCCGCCAATGGGCCGGCTTTGTTATCCTTCCGCTCCGGGGCTGTTCCAGCCCGGCGATCAGCCGCAGCAGGGTGGTTTTGCCGCAGCCGGAGGGGCCGGGCAGCCAGAAAGCGCCGGTATCCGGCAGTTCGAGGGTGAGATTATCGAATATCCCGCGGTGGGTCCCGCTGTTGTCAATATAACCAAAACTTACCCCCTCAATCCCCAGCGGCATGGCGGTCACCTCCTTCTATAGCAATTTGATAAAACGTGTGCTTTATTCTTTCTGGATTCTATCCGCGCGGGTTGACCGTATTATTTATTTTCACATAACACACCAAAAGTCAAACCGCTATGTCTCGCCGAACCGCGGCCCCAACCGCCGGACGGCGGCCAGCAGCAGTCGTTCTAACAGGATGCTCAGCACCACCACTACGGCGGTATAGGCGAATACCTCCGGCTGGTCATATGTCGCCTTGGCCCGCCAGAGCAGCCGGCCGATGGCGTTGACCGGGTTGCGCAGAATCTCGGCGGCGACGGCGGCTTTCCAGGCGAAGCCCAGACCGGTGGTGCAGGCGGCCAGCAGGTAGGGCATCACCGATGGGATCCGGATATGCAGCCAGATTCGGCGCCGGCTCAGGCGGTATACCGCGCTCATCTCCAACAATTTCCTGTCGGTCCGGTGAATGCCCTGCTCCACATTGGCCCAGATCAACGGCAGCACCATTAAAAAAGAGATAAAGACCGGCAGCGCATCGGCGCTGAACCAGACATAGGCCAGCAGTATGAAGGACGCCACCGGCACCGCGCGCACGACCTGCAGCGCCGGGGACAAGAGTACCCGCGCCAACCGGAACCGCGCCGTCAGCACCGCCAGCAGGCAGCCGGCTATGACGGCGCAGAAAAAACCGGCGATTACCCGGAACACCGAACCGGCGACAGCGTGCCAAAAGGAGGGCAGCGCCAGCTGCGCCCACAATATCCGGGCGGTCACGGCCGGCGCCGGGATCAACAGCTCCTGATCGGCCAAAACCGCCGCCAGCTGCCATAGGGCAAGCCAAAAAAGGCCGGCGCCGATTGCGGCCAGCCATTTTTCCCGGCGAGTATTTAGTTTCGTATATAGTTTTTTCATTTCAAATAGTAAAATCCGTCGTCCGGCATCCCGCCGCCCACCGCTTTGGGATCCGCGTCAAAGAGCACCTGCAGATATCCCTGAATCTGCGCCTTCATCTCCGGGCCGTCAATATACGCGACATTACAGCGGGGGATGGCGGCGGCGGCGAGGGCAGCGGTGGGGATAATACCGTATTTTTCGCAATACTCCGCGGTATGACTGTCTGCCGCGCTGTCCACCGATTCCTGATATTCTTTCAGGAACATATAAATCGCCTGGGGATGCTGATCAATATATTCCTGACGGGCGATGATACCGGTCATCAGCAGCGGCCCGGCGTCTAATGCGTCCCATGCGTCGCCGATGCTGACAGCTACCCGCAGATCCGGGTTTTTTGAACGGACGACACTGACCACCGGTTCCGGCACCAAAGCGATTTCTGCGGCGCCATCGAGCAGGAGAGCGGTCAACTCATCGGTCCCGGAGACGAAATTCAACGTGACGTCACGGTCCGGGTCCAGCCCGTTTTGGGTGAGCAGATACCGCAGGATATATTCCGGGTTTGCCCCCTCGCCGATGGAAGACACGGTTTTTCCCCGCAAATCGGTGAGCGCGTCGATCGTATCGCCATTTTCCAACAGATACAATACCCCTTTGGTACCAGCCGCGAGCAGCTGAAGCGCTTTATTGGTTTTTTGGTAAAGAACCGCGGCGAGATTGGAGGGTACGGCGGCGGCATCCGCTTCGCCGCTGACGATCATGGCCGCCGCTTCGTCGGGACCGGTGCAGACGGTAAAGGTATACTCACAAGCGGCGCCGGCCTCGTTTTTATGCATCAAATTGGCCATGCCGACGCCGGAAGGGCCCGCAATCACCGCTATCGACATCTTCTCTTTGGGCTGATCCGCCGGATCGTCATGACCTGCGCAGCCGGCAAGCGGCAGTAAAACAACAATCAACAGGATAATGAGCTTTTTCATAATAACCTCTCCTTTTTAGTGATCAGCAGTCAAAAGACAGTGGATGCTGATCACCGCCTGCTGACAACTGAACATGATAGATACGTATACTGTAACACGAAGCAAAAAAAAAACAAGACCGGGAGAAAAAATCAGGAATATCACCAAAAATACCGTTTGAAATCTCAGGGTATTTGGGCGGGATTAATAATTGCTTTTTCCCGTCGTTTTTTAGTATAATAATACTGAAAAATTGCGGTAAAGTTTAAATACAGGAGAAAAAGAATGAGTATCATACATGTCAGGCTGCAAAAAATATTGGCGGTCACCGGCGCGCTGCTCTGCCTGTTCGCGGCTGCTCTGCATGTTGCCGCCGAACCGGATGAGACCGAACCCACCGACGAGCCTACGACCGTTTCCGAACCTACCGAGGAAATCACGACTACCACGACAACAGAGATTGTCTGGACATCTACCGAACCTGTTGACACTACAGTAACCGCCGAACCTACTACCATACCAACCGGTCTGACGGCTCCCCAGGTAGTGACGCTGACATTGTCGGTGGAGGAGACGGAAAATGAATTGGTCATAACCGTGCGGGCCGTCGGTAACGGCATTATGAACGCCGAAGTCAGATTGAATTGGGCGACAGGAAGCGATTTTAGAAAAACCTTTGATAACGGGCAGGCGATATTTCCCCTCGACCGTTCGGTCGAGCAATATACCGTTTGGGTTGCCGGATTTGAACGGGACGGTATTTTCTATTCGGATGCCGCTACATACTATACACCCCACGGCATTACGGCAGGCCCTACCGCCGACATTACTAAAGGCCCGACGGCGGCCAAAACCGCCGAAACGCCCCGGGCGACGCTGAGCACCCAATCCGGAAACGGGGAATGGAACAACATCACCAAAGTCACCGAACCGGAAACGGACGAATCCGAACCGGCCGATCCGGAGGAAACCGCCTATACCGGAGCCGAAATCCCGATCAAGAATAAAAATAAGCCGCTGGCGATCGGAATGATCGCCCTGTCAGTGTTATTGCTGCTGGGCGCAGGGGCGCTGATCTGGTTCTTTGTACTGCGCAAACCGGCGGAACCGGGCGAAGAAGGCATGGTCGCGCTGGGCGAAGAGACGGAATTCCCGGAGGATATAGCGCTGTCGGCGGAGGAGATGGATAATCTGGTGGAAAATATGGATGATTCCGAAGTGTTTAAGATTGATTTGGACGATAATCCATAGACAAACGCTCCGCGTTTGCCACAGCGTTATAAAACAATTAAATGCTGTTGCCCTGAATGCGGCGTTAGATGGTTGACAATCCAACCCAAATGTGCTATACTCCCTCAAAACGTTGATGAGGACGGCGGTTTTGCGAGCGCCAAACAAGAGAGTACCGGAGTAGCTGTGACCGGTGCGCGGCTGAAGCAAAACATTGCGGATTGAAAATCCGCGGCTTACCACCTCGGAGTGCCGGTGCGAACACCGGCCGGATCGTCCCGTTACCGACTGAGATGAAGATACAAATAAGGGTGGAACCGCGTAAACGAAAAGTTACGCCCCTTGCGCAGGATTGTTGCGCGAGGGGCGGTTTTTTAATTCTGAATGCTGAGTGCTTAATGCTTAATGAGGATGACCTTTGGCGGGTTGCGTTTATTAAGCATTCAGCATTCAGAATTAAGCATTATTAGGAGGAACTCACCATGTTAAACTTTGATTTCCACGCGCCGACCCGTTTGGTGTTCGGAAAGGACTGCTACAAGCAGATCGGACCGCTGCTGGCGGATTATCAGCCGAAAAAGATCCTGCTCCACTACGGCGGCGGCAGTATCAAGCGTTCCGGCGTATACGATGCCGTTACGGCATCGTTGCGGGAAGCCGGGCTGGATTTTATCGAGCTGGGCGGCGTGGTGCCGAATCCGCGGGTGACGTTGGCCCGCGAGGGGGTTACCCTCTGCCGGGATCAGGGCGTTGATCTGATCCTGGCGGTCGGCGGCGGCTCGGCCATCGACTCGGCCAAGGCGATCGCGATGGGGGTATACTATGATGGCGACGTCTGGGATATCTATGAGAAGAATCTCATGGGCAACAAGGCGCTGCCGGTGGCGACGATTTTGACCATCCCGGCGGCGGGGAGCGAATGCAGCCCGTCCACCGTCATCAGCAACGACGACCAGCAGCGCAAGCTGGGGCATACCGAGCAATGCGTGCGCCCGCTCATCTCCTGCGTCGATCCGTCGCTGTTCGCCACCCTGCCGCCGAATCAGATCGCCAATGGGGTGGCCGATATGATGAGCCATATCTTCGAGCGGTATTTTACGGGCACCGACCACTGCGCGCTGACCGACGGGTTGTGTGAGTCGGTGCTGCGGACCATCATCCAATACGCGCCGAAGGTGTACGCCGATCCGGGCGATTACGACAGCTGGTGCCAGATCGGGCTGGCCGGCACGCTGGCCCACAACGATCTGCTGGGACTGGGCCGGGACGAGGATTGGGCCTGCCACCAGATGGAGCACGAGCTGTCGGCGATCTACGACGTCGCCCACGGCGCCGGTCTGGCGGTGCTGACCCCGGCATGGATGACGTATATTTACCGGGAGCATCTGCCGATGTTTTTGCAGTTCGCGGTCAAGGTGATGGGGATCGACGGCAGTTACCGGGAGCCAGAGGCGGTGATTGAAGAAGCCATCGACAAGCTGCGGGCGTTTTACCGCTTGATCGGATTGCCGCAGACTTTAGAAGAATTGGGAATCGGCAACGATAATTATGAAATCATGGCGAAGAAAGCCACCCGTATCGCCTACGGCCCGGAGAAGCAGTTGGGCGGGATACAGAAGCTGGGGTGGCAGGATGTGCTGGCGGTGTATGGGTTGTGCGGGTGATTATATCTTGATAAGAGAACTATCACATAACGACTTATCTGTTGCTGCTGAGGTGATCCGCGCAAGCTTCGCGACGGTTGCCGCCGAATTCGGGCTGACCGAGCAGAATTGCCCGACCCATACCAGTTTTATCACCACAGTCGAAAAGCTGGGCAATGAAATGGACAGTGGCTGGCTGATGTTCGGATTATATGACGGCGAACAGCTGGCCGGGTATGCGTCGCTGTCCAAAGAGGACAGCGGTATCTATAAAATGCGCCACCTGGCTGTTCGGCCCAACTGCCGCCACAGGGGATACGGGAGGCGGTTGGTGGAATATGGAAAAGCGAAGGTCCGTGAGATGGGCGGCAATAAAATCACCATCGGGATCATCGAGGCGCATACCGTGTTGAAAAATTGGTATGCCGCGAATGGATTTGTACACACCGGCACCAAAAAAATTGATCACCTGCCGTTTACGGTGGGATATATGGAATGGGAGGACCACACCATGCTCAACATCACCTTAAAATCCGGCGACATCCGTCAGGTGCCGGAAAATACCACCGCCGACGCGCTTTGCCGCGGCATATCGATGGGGTTATACAAAAATGCCTGCGCCGCCAAAATTGACAGCGATGTGGCGGATTTGCGCACCGAACTTACCGGCGACTGCACGCTGGAGATTGTCACTTTCGATGAAGCCGCCGGAAAGAAAGCCTACTGGCACACCGCTTCCCATATCATGGCGCAGGCGGTCAGGCGGCTGTTCCCGGGCGTCAAGCTGGCCATCGGCCCGTCGATCGACAACGGGTTTTATTACGATTTCGACGCGCCCGAAAATTTCTCAGTAGAGGATATGGCGAAAATCGAAGCCGAGATGAAAAAAATCATCAAGGAGGCGCTGCCGTTAGAGCGGTTTACGCTGCCGAAGGATGAGGCGCTGGCGCTGGTTGCGGATGAGCCGTACAAATACGAGCTGATCCAGGCGCTGCCGGACGGGGAGGCGATTTCCTTCTATAAGCAGGGCGACTTCACCGACCTGTGCGCCGGGCCGCATCTGCCGGATACCGGGCGGATCAAGGCGATTAAGCTGCTGTCGGTCACCGGCGCGTATTGGCGGGGGGACGCCAAAAACAAGATGCTCCAGCGGATCTACGGCACCGCGTTCCCGAAATCCGCCGATCTCGAAGCCTATCTGGTACAGTTGGAGGAGGCCAAAAAGCGCGACCACAACAAGCTGGGGCGGGAGCTGGAGCTGTTCACCACCGCTGAGTTAGTCGGTCAGGGGCTGCCAATCCTGCTGCCGAAGGGGGCGCGGATCATCCAGATTTTGCAGCGGTGGGTGGAGGACGAGGAACAAAAGCGGGGCTGGCAGCTGACTAAAACGCCGATGATGGCCAAGTCCGACCTGTATAAGCTGTCCGGGCATTGGGATCATTATCGGGATGGGATGTTCGTCTTAGGCGACCCTGAAGCGGAGGGGGAAGTGCTGGCCATGCGGCCGATGACCTGCCCGTTCCAGTACCAGGCCTATCTCAACCGCTCCCGCTCCTACCGGGACCTGCCGCTGCGGTATAATGAGACCTCGACGCTGTTCCGCAACGAATCCAGTGGCGAGATGCACGGGCTGATCCGGGTGCGGCAGTTCACGATTTCGGAAGGGCATTTGATCTGCCTGCCGGAGCAGTTAGACGAAGAATTCCGCGGCTGTCTCGAGCTGGCCATATATATGCTGAAAATTTTGGGGCTGTATGAGGATGTCAGTTACCAATTTTCCCAGTGGGATCCGAACGATACCGAAAAGTATGTCGGCACCCCCGAGCAGTGGGACGAGGCCCAATCGGCGATGGCGCGGATTTTGGATCATCTGGAAATCCCCTATAAAATCGCCGTGGGCGACGCCGCGTTCTATGGCCCGAAGTTAGATATCCAGATCCGCAACGTCCACGGCAAGGAGGACACGCTGATCACCATCCAGGTGGATCAGATGCTGGCCGAGAAATTCGGGATGGAATACACCGACCGGGACGGGAGCAAGAAAAACCCGTATATCATCCACCGCACCAGTATCGGGTGCTATGAGCGGACGCTGGCGCTGCTGATCGAAAAATACGCCGGCGCCTTCCCGATGTGGCTGGCGCCGGAGCAGGCCCGGGTGATGCCGATCTCCGAGCGGCAGGCGGAGCGGGCGGAAGAAATCGCCGCGCAGCTGCGGGCCGCCGGCCTGCGGGTCGAATCCGACCTGCGGAATGAGAAGATCGGGTATAAAATCCGGGAGGCCCAGATGCAGAAGGTGCCGTATGTGTTGGTGATCGGCGACAAGGAAATTGAGGACGGCACGGTGTCGGTGCGGGCGCGCGGCGGGGTTGATCTGGGCGCTATGGGGATTGAGGTGTTTTTAGAGCGGGCGCTGCGGGAGGTTGCGGATAAGGTGCTTGAGGGTTGAAGGACTATATGTTTAAAATCCAAAAGGGCTACGACAGCGAGAGCAAGACGTTCCGGTTACCGATTGAGTTGATAGAAAAATGAGAAATTTTGGCGGCGGAGAACAAATTATCGCTCAATCAATTGGTGATACAGTATTTGAGGTATGCGGTGGATAATCTGCAGAATGAAGAAGAGAAAAGCAGGTAAATAGAAAAGCGGCCGCCCGGTTTCGGGCGGCCGCTTCTTTTATATTGTTGCTTGCGCGTTCCCGCACGAATGCGTTAGTCTGCTAACCAACCCATGCACAAGAAATATGTTCGCCAGTCTTTGCCGCGCAAAAGAGTCTGCGGACTGACGAACATATTTTTGTAGTGCGCTTTAACGCAAATCATACTACAATTAGGATACCGTGAATTTCTACTCGTCGTCTTTTTTTCTCGACGCAACCAGCGCAACCGTCAGCGCGGCGGCGGCAACGAGAATGCCCGGGATAACCATGCCTTCGGCGCCGGTTTTCGGGGGTTGTTCGCCCCTGGTGGTGGCGGCGCCGGCAGCGGTGG
>WRDE01000046.1 GCA_009783605.1 Oscillospiraceae bacterium | reverse complement strand
TACCAAGGAAGGGCTGGCGATGCTCGGCATCCTGACCGGCGAGGAATACGAATCGCTGGCTGCTCAGACCCGGCTGATCTCCGGCATGATCCGGGACGAGCTGGCCCGATTCGGCTGCGAGCTGTATGACATCAAGTTAGAGTTCGGCCGCTGCAATGGCGAGGTACGGCTGATCGACGAGATCTCCGGCGGCAATATGCGGGTATTTAAAGACGGAAAAAGCATCGAACCGATGGAGATCACGCGGATCGTTACCGGAGACTAAGACAGGCAGTCGTTTTCTAAAAAATCCGTTACCGCGTCGTCCAGATGCCTCGGAGCTAGTTCCAGCAGGTTGCACCATTCGATGAGTGCGGCGACCGCTTCTTTCCGGGGACTGATATCCGGGAATTCGATAACCGCGCCGGCAATATCAATCCCGCAGATCCCGTAAGTGCGATAGATCACGCCGTCGGGGGTGATCAGGGTGGTATTGGTTATCTGATAATTGCCGGCGGCTTTTGCTTCAGCGGCGGTATCTGCACTGAGGGCTTCGATGCTGTGATGATCGGATGCTATCGCGGGAGGATGGAGGATTGCGGCCGTCTCTGCCATGGGGTCATCTTCTTTCTTCTTTTTTTCGTACAGGAGCTGCCAATGATACTATTGATACAACTGATACTGTTATGTGCGGCTGTCGGGGATATTTACAGCCGGTAATATTTCCCAGACAACAAAGAGAGTATACAACACAATTCTCGATTTGTGAAGCGAATTCAATACATTTTGTATACTTAAATAAATATTTTTTGAAATACTATAAAATATTTTTTACACTTGACGAAGAAATTTCGGTTATATATTTTTTGATTTGGCATATGAATTCGGCGCTACCCCGAACTTTTTCTTAAACATCCGGGAAAAGGTATATATATCGGTATACCCCGATTGAAAGGCCGCCTGATTGACACTGAGCCGGTCATTGACTAACAGCCCGGCCGCGTGTTCCAGCCGGACGTCGATCAGATATTGCTGGGGGGAGCGGCCGACATATTTCCGGAACGCGGTGCTGAAATAGCTGCGGGAAACGTTCATGCTCTCGGCCAGCTGTTCCATCGTGATCGGCAGATGGTAGTTGGAATCGATATACTGCTTTACCTTAAAAATAAAATCCACCGTCCGGTTCCGGACGTGGGCGGACATCTGCTGGAAGATGGATATCAGCTCATAGAGTTTGCCGCATACATAATATTCCCGGTCGAACTGGACCATATCGGCGTCTTTCAGCGAATGGAAGATATGTTTGGCCTGGGGGATATCCACCAATGTCATGCTTTTCAGCACCGGAATATCGAGAGTACATTCAAATCCCACCCAGCAATAATGCCACGGATTTTTCGGATCGGCATAATAATTCATGACTTCATAGGGGCGCAGAATGCATAGCTGTCCTTCGGACGCATAGTGATCGGTGTTGTTGATCCGGAACACGCCGGTTCCGGAAAAGATATAGTGCAGCAGGTAAAACGGCCGATAGGACGGCCCCATCTTGAAATCCGGCGAGCAGGTTTCCTCCCCCAATTCCCGGGGGTTTAAATGCATGAGGCCTTTATTGGTCAATATGATATTACGCTGCATAATAGCGCTCCCTTCTGAAATAAAGACTTAAAACGGTGACGGGATATTCATAGGATTATCCGGGATATTCTAATTCATTATAAACATTATATCATAAAATTATGACAAATAACATTGTATAAACATACCAAAATACGGCTATTGTAATTGGATAATTTGCCGGGGTATAATGATTTATACTGTTATCTAAATAAGAAAGGATGCTGTTGTATGCGAAAAATATCAGCCGGTCGTCACAGCCCCCCCCGTCCGCTGTCTTCGTTATTGTCTGTTTTATCAATTTTAGGGGTGATTATCATGTCTGTTTCAATCATACCGGCAATACCCGCGGCGGCGGCCGATCCGTGGAACGAAAGCGCCTCCTGGCCGGCGCTGACATCGGTTTCCAAATTGGCTAAGGATCAGAAATATTTTACTTACAATGAATGGATGGGGACCACCGTCGGTTCCGGCGCGAGCCAGGTAAAGAACGCCGATATTTTTGGCGTCAACCGGGAATCCCACCGCGCTTCGGATGCCATTCCCTATGAAAGTGTCGAAAAGGCCCGCCTCGGCGCGATTGATTTTAAGCATGAGCTCTCGGGGTATTACCAGCTGCTGACCGGCCCCGGCAGGGACTGGGAGCTGACGGTATTTAAAAATCCCGAACTGGCGGACGCGGGCAATGTGTTGAGTAATTTCTATAAAACGAATTTCACCGGTACCAGCGACCGGTATAAAGGCACCGGTGACGTCTCCTCTTGGAACAACGGCAACGCCAACTACGGCGTCGGGTGGAAGACGGTGGAACTGCCCTGCGCCTGGCAGATGCAGGGATTCGACTTCCCGATCTATACCAATATCACGATGCCTTGGATTGGCGCTTACGGCAATCCAAGCGGCAGCCCCCAGAATTTGGTGCCGCTGGCGCCGACCGTGACCAATCCGGTGGGGCTGTACCGTCACAGCTTTGACATCCCCGCCGACTGGATGGCCAACGGCAAGAAGGTCTATGTGTCGTTCCAGGGGGTGGAATCGGCCATGTACTTATATGTCAACGGCCATGAGGTGGGATATACCGAGGACTCTTATGACGCCCACGATTTTGATATCACTCCGTTCCTCAACGCCAATGGCAGGGACAACCTGATGGCGGTCCGGGTCCACCGCTGGTGCGACGGCAGCTGGATCGAGGATCAGGACACCAACCGGCTGGCCGGTATCTTCCGGGATGTATTCGTCTATGCCACCCCGGCGGTACATATTCGGGACTACAAAGTGGAGACCCCGTTAAATCTCAGCGCCAACACCGCTTCGCTCAATCTGAAGCTGGACGTGTCCAATAACAGCACGGTTTCCGCATCGACCTACGCGGTGGATGTAAAACTGTTCGACGCGAACGGTACCGATCTGTTCGCCTCCAATACGCTGGGCGGTAACGTACCGTCTATCGCCTCCGGCGCCAAAGGATCGGTGGATCTCACCCGGACGGTCAGCAATCCGCGGCTGTGGTCGGATGAGGATCCGTATCTGTATACACTGGTTATCTCTCTGTATGAAAAAGGCGGCAAGCTGTTCGAGTGCATCAGCCAGCAGTTAGGATTCCGGGAGATCACCTTTACCAAAACGGCGGTCAATTCCAATTATGACCGGACGACTTCCTCCTATCAGCAGATGAAGCTCAACGGCAAGCCGATCTATTTCCGGGGCGCCAACCTCCATTCCTCCGACCCCCATACCGGGAAATATATTTCCCATGAGCTGTATGAGACCGACCTGCGGATCATGAAGCAGCACAACCTCAACGCCATCCGCACCTCTCACTATCCCGGCGACCGGTATCTGTATTATCTGGCCGATAAATACGGCATCCTCGTAATGGCTGAAACCAATATGGAGAGCCACGCGCTGCAGGACCAGAGCGATACCATGGCCAACCATCTCACCAACGCCTATATCGACCGGTTGGAGGCCAACATCAATGCCCAGAAGAACCGGGCCTCGGTGGTGATGTGGTCGCTGGGCAACGAGTGCGGCGACACGCCGTCCACCAAAATGCTCCAGAAGGCGATCCAGAATACCATCCGTCCCCTCGATTCCACCCGCCCGGTCCATTATGAGGGGTTGGGGGACCGGGGCGGCGTCGATGTGAACAGCAATATGTACCCGGGCGTCGACACGGTGAATGCCCGCTCCAAGGATACCAACCGGATGCCCTATGTCATGTGTGAATACGTGTTCAGCCAGGGTAACGCCGTCGGCAGCATTGGCGATTATTGGGATGCCATCCGCGGCGGCGACAACCAGCTCGGCGGCTTTATCTGGGACTATGTGGACAAGGCGCTGGCCACCCCGATCCCGGTCCCGAAGGTGCTGTCGGTAGACAAGAGCCCGAATGGCTATAAAGCCGAGCTGACCGGCGAGATCATCGACGACGCCGACTGGGGCAAGGCGCTGACCGGCCCGGTCATCCTCGAAAACGACCTAAGTATCAACAACGCCCTCTCCGGACGCAATCCGTTTACCTTTGAGATGGTGGTAAAACCCCGTTCCGCCACCAATATGCAGCAGTTTATGGGTAAGGGCGACCACCAGTTTATCTTGCGGACCAATTCCGATATAGACTTTTTCGCTTATGTGGAGGGCGCCGGATGGCGGATGAATTCCTTCCGTATGCCCTCCGGCTGGCTGAATAACTGGCACCATCTGGCGGCGGTTTTTGACGGAACAAATTTCTCGGTCTACTGCGACGGCGTGTCGCTGACCCGTACCGGGACCCAGGCGGTAACTGCCGACGTGATGCCCACCGACTTCCCCCTCGCCATCAACTACTGCGCCGAAACCGGACGCCGCGGCGATAACTTAGTGGCCGGCGCGGGCGTCTATACCAAAGCGCTGACCGCAAACGAAGTGTCCGCCCGAAATGATAAATATAAAGTCAAAGGAAATATGGCGGCCGGACTCGATTCCTCGATATTGCTGTGGATGGATTTCGCCGGATTTACCCCCGATCAATATGGCACCGATCCCAAGGCCGCCTGGGACTATTATGCCGAGGCCGGCAGCGAAAAGATGGCCGGACGGTTCATGGGCTACGGCGGCAGCTGGGGCGACAGCCCCAACGACGGCTCCTTCCACTGTGACGGTATCATCGGCGCCGACCGGAGTCTCAAGCCGGCGATCCAGGAGGTCAAATACGTCTACCAGCCGGTCTGGTTTACCGCCACCCCCGCCGACCTGATCGACAAAAAGGTCACCATTTTCAATGAAAACAGGCATATCTCCACCGCCGGGTACACCTTTGTCTGGGAGATCATCGAGGACGGCAAAGTGATCCATACCGGGAACTTTGACCGTACCATCCAGCCGATAGACACCGAAACGGTGACCCTCAACCTGCCCAGCGTGACACCGAAACCCGGCTGCGAATACTATCTGAACCTGCGCGCCGACCGCAAAGCGGGGACCGATTATGCCGCCGCCAGCGCCAATGTGGCTTACGAGCAGTTCCTGCTGCCGGTTGCCGGGTCACAGGCGCCCGGGTTCGTTCCGGACGCGGCCGCAAAGGTCACCAAAACCGAAAATGCCGCGGCGATCACCCTGACCGGCGGCTCCGGCGGGACCGCCTTCACCCTGACGGTCAACAAAGCCACCGGCAGGATCGGCAATTTTGCTTTCGACGGCAAAACCGTGCTGATTGAGGGCCCGGCGCCCAACTATTGGCGGCCGAAAGCCGACAGCGACAACCAAAATAACGCCCCCTGGTCCAGCGCCCACAACGCGCTGCAGCTGACCTCGCTGACCGCTATCGTTTTAGCCGACGGCAAATCGGCCGTCGTGGATGCCCTGTGGAAGCTACCGACCGTCAACAGCGGCAACGCGATCCAGCATATGACCTATACCGTCTACGCCACCGGCGAGGTCAACATCCGCTCCTGGCTGACCGGCGCAGCCGGCTCGGGCGAGCTGTTGAAATTCGGCACGGCCATGAAGCTGCCGAAGCATTTCCAGAACCTCAGCTGGTACGGGTCGGGTCCGCTGGACGCCTATGCCGACCGATCCCGGGGCGCCAAGCTGGGGCTATATAGTTCCACCGTATTTGACGAGTTCTACCCCTTCGTGCGGCCTCAGGTTTCCGGCAACCACCCCGGCGTACGGTACATGACATTGGAGGCGCCCGGTTTACCGGTGGGGCTCATGGTGGTGGGGGAGCGTCCGGTAGAGGCCGGCGCGCTGCCTTTCGCCGTGGAAGATTACTCCGGCAAAAAATATCCGTATCAAATGCCGCAGACCGATTACACGGTGCTCAACGTAGACCAGATCTCCTCCGGCCTCGGCTGTGCGCTGGGTCCGTCGGCGCTGCCCAAATACCGCGTCTACAGCCAGGACACCTTCGATTACAGCTACACCCTGATCCCCTATGCCACCGGCGCGTCGAATCTGGCCGAGCGCAGCCGTGCCTGGCGGACCGCGGAGATTTTCGACCAGCAGGTGTATGACAAACAGCAGGCAGACGAAGTTATCGCCATGATCAACGCGGTCAACAACCCCCTCTCGGCGCATCAGCAGACTGCGGTCACAGACGCCCGGGGCGCCTATAACAAATTGACCGCGGCCCAGCAGGCGATGGTCGGCAATCTGGCGGTATTGGCCGAATCCGAAGCGAAAATTGCCGCCATCAGCGGCCTGAGCGGCGCGAAATCCTATGTCCGGGATATCGGGAAGAACGGGCTGAACGCAGAATTTACCAACTCGCTCAGCATCCGCGCGGCGGCGGATTCCCCGACCGGCTACGCCATGCGCGGCTGGTTCCAGGTACCCAATAACAGCCTGATGAACAGTTCGTTCAGCGGTTCCGCCGCGTTTACCCTCGAGGCCTGGGTCAATGTGGACGACAACAACAACCACAACACCTTCTTCGCCAAGGGCGACCAGCAGGTCTCGCTGAAAACCGACAAGGGCGGGCTGGAATTCGTCTGTTTTGACTCCACCTGGCGGATCGTCAACCCGGTCGGCGTGCCCGACTGGAAGCTGCACACCTGGTGCCATGTGGTGGGTACCCGGGAGGGGACGGCGATGAGGCTGTACCTGAACGGCGTGCTGATCGGCACCGCCACCATGTCCGGCAGTTCGATCAACAACACTAATTGGGGGATGGGGATCGGCAAAAACCTCGACCCCAACCATGCCGACAAGATCCTGCGCGGCGAGATGGCGGCCGCCCGCGCGTATACCCGGGCGCTGACCGCCGCCGAGATCGCCGCCCGCTACCGCATCGACTGCGGCAAAGCCGCGGCGGGCGACGACGCCCTTGCGGTGGGCTCCGACGACATCTCGGTTCTCTTCTGGTACGATATGAACGGCTACTACACCGCTTCCGGGCTACCCGAAGCGCCTTATGGATTAAAGTGCGTCAGCGCCGCCAACGCGGCCATGAACGACGGCGCCATCACCGGCACCACCGCGGCAATGGAATACCGGACCGCCGGAACGGCAGCCTATACCCCCTGCGCCGCCGGCACGACTTCCGGGCTGACGCCGGGCATCTACTACATCCGTTTTGCCAGCCCCGCTTCCCCGGAAACGGTGGTGGCGGTGGGCGGCATCCCGGCGGTGGATCTGACCGCGCTGCAGGAGGTGGTTGAGACCGCCAAACAGTTCCGGAACACGGAAAAAATCAAAGATTACTGCAAGCTGTCGGTCGAGCGGTTGGATGCCGCCTTAAATGACGCCGAAGAGCTGCTGGCCTCCTCCGCGCCCCGGCAGGAGGCGGTGCTGGCGGCGGAAATAGCGCTGAGAGCGGCTATGGTCGAAAAAACCGCTATGCGGCTCAAAGGCGACGTGGACGGCAGCGGGGTGGTCAACATCACCGATGCGCGGTTGGTGCTGCAGCATTTGGTGAATAAAATCACCCTGTATGATCTGGATCTGTCGGCAGCCGACGTCGCCAGCCCCTTCGGGGCGGTGGATATCTCCGACGCCCGGGTAATGCTGCAAAAGTTGGTGGATAAAATCACCGCATGGCCGGCGGCGTAACAAAAAGACAGAGGCAAAAAGCAGGAATAATTGAATATCATAAGGGGCGGAGCTTGATTCCCTTTCCATAAAGAAGCAAACAAGCTGAAAAAGGGTAATTTTCTTTTTCAGCTTGTTTTGTTTGTGTTGATATGGTAATATTTTATTAGTAGATTATTTATATTATCGGAGGGTATAGAAAAACGATGTTTGATAAAAACCAGACTGTATTCAAAGACTGCATACAAGAACGAGTATGGGAGCTTGGTACAGCCTTGCTACCGCTTAATGTTACTCTCCCGTATGTTCCTGCTGAATATAAATCTGCTTGTGAAGATTTATATAATTTCACCTGTAAAATACTTGCGGATATGTATGAAAACCCTGACCGTTTCGGATTTAAAATAGACCATTCTCAATCTGCTCATAAAAACAGAGGACAGGTTGAGTTTTATTTTTGGTTTATCGGTTGGCTCAAAAATTTGTCGGGAAATCAATATGAAGTGACATCTGAACACTTTAGAAAGGTAACGAAAAAATTTAATCCGATAAGCGTGGAAAGGTTGAAAGCGCACGGATTTGTGTTTGAACATAAGGACGATATGGTTATTATCCGCAACGACATTTACCCTGATATGTTTATTGCGGCTGAAGCTGTTATTGCGACAGGGTATTCTAATTATAAGGTAAACCGCGATTATTTTATGTTGTACTGTGATTTCCGGGCGTTTGAGAAATATAAACGTACTTATGAAGATTTACATTTTGTTCTAAGCGATAATACCCGTAAAATGGCGGAGCAACTACATGAATACAATGTAAGCCAAAAAGTCATGCCGCAAAAGTGCAATTATTTTTACAGGGTCGAATATAAGCAAAAAGGAAAAATTGTTTATATATCAAACTTAGCTCAAAAAAATAAACTTAGACTCTATATAGGTTTTGCTGAATTAAACGGAGAAGCCTATAAAATGATTGAGGAAGAAATCCATCGTTATGAAGATTACGATGAATTTGCCGAATTTTGCAGGAATAATTTAAAAAAATGCACGAATTGTACTCCGAATTGTGGCAAGAAAGGACAAACCACAGAAATATTCGGTAAAAAAACATTTGTATGTCAGCCATATATAAGAATTACCGACCCAAGTGAGCAGGATTTAAAGCATATATTCAAGCTGATTGATTTAAGGGTGATGTTAATAAAGGCGGGAATATCGGAAGTGTTTTATCCGGGCAATGGTTGAAAATAAGTATAATATACGAAACCAAACCGTCATTCAACGCACGAACTTCCGCAGAGAGTGTAGTGTGTTACACCCGCCGCATCGAACAAACTGTGGCGGGTGTTTTTCATGTTTCGTTATGTGAGAGCGCCATTGTGTCCGCCCCTTGTTTTTTATAAAAAACTATAGTATACTTCCTTCATAAATCATCACAATCGTATGGACAGGGAGGCTTTATAGATGCAGATATTCCAGCGTGCCCGGACTATCTATCAAAACGCCGCAGCCGCGGCCGGCCGTGCCGCCGAAGCGCTGCGGGCGGAGGGGCTTGGCTTTGAATATGTATTCGGCGCGTTCGCCGCCGCTTTTATGGCGGCGGGGCTATACATAACCCTCTGGTTGGATGAAAAATTTACCGGACTAACCTTTGTCAACAAGGTGAAACCGTTAGAATTTTTTATGGTTTTTTTGGCGGTTTTTGCCATCCTGCTGGCGCTGCAATACCGGATGCGCCGGAAGGTGCTGATCCCCCGGGCGCTGATGGTTTTGATGCTCGCCTTTTTTCTGGTCCTGATCGACAGCAAACAATCGGATGTCTATTTCAACTGCGGGCTGGCGCTGATCGTCGGGTGCGCGGCCTGGTGGGCGGCAAAGGACGACAAGCTGGGATTTTCCGGATTCAAAATCGACCGCCGGCACTGCATGTATGTCGCCGTCGCCTGTTTCGCGGTATATACCGCCGTGGTCGCCTATTTCACCATCCTGCGTTACCTCTCCTATTCCGCCTCCACCTTCGATTTCGGCATCTTCACCCAGATGTTCGAGTCGATGCGAAAGACCGGCCTGCCCGACACCACCCTGGAGCGCAGCGTATTGATGAGCCATTTCGGCGTCCACTTCTCCCCGGTGTATTATCTGCTGCTGCCCGGCTATATCCTGTTCCCCTGCCCGCAGTATCTGCTGATCGCCCAGGCGGCGGCGGTCGGCGCCGGCGTTTTCGCGGTCAACGGTATCTGCAAACAGTTAGAGCTGTCCCCGAAGATGACGGTGGCTTTTAATCTGCTGTATATTTTGCTGCCCTCGATGGCCGGCGGCGCGTTTTATGATTTCCATGAAAACAAGTTTCTCGCGGTATTGATCTTGTG
>WRDE01000045.1 GCA_009783605.1 Oscillospiraceae bacterium | reverse complement strand
TAGACAAATCCCTCGCCTACGCCCGCCACTACCCGGCCATCAACTGGACCCTCAGCTACAGCGAATACCTCGGCGACCTGACCGACTGGTACCGCGCCAACGCCGGCGAAGATTTCGCCGCCTGCCGCGGCGGTATCGCCGGCACCCTGCAGGAGGAGAACAAGCTGATGGAGATCGTCAAATTGGTCGGCGCCGACGTGCTGCCGGACGACCAGAAATTGGTGATCGAGACCGCCAAAGCCATCCGGGTAGGCTTCCTGCAGCAGAACGCCTACCACAAGGACGACACCTATGTCCCGATCGAAAAGCAGCTGAAAATGATGCGGATCATCCTGCACCTCCACAAATCCGCCGCCCAGCTGATAGCCGCGGCGGTACCGATCTCCCGCATCATCGAAACCGGCCTGTTCGAGCGGGTGACCCGGGTTAAGTATGATGTGCCGAATGACCGGCTGGAGTTGCTGGACGGGTATGCGGGGGAGATTGATGAGAGGCTGCGGGGGTTGGTGTGAGACAGGGCAATTCATATTAGAAAGGTGTTGAAGAATAAATGCAAAATAAAAGCATAGCGAGAGCAAAAGAAATTTTGAGTTGCCATCTTGAAAATATAAAAGAATTAAGCGGTGAAATAAAATCTGTTGTACTTGTTGGCAGTTTATCAAATAATAGTTATACGGGAAATGCAGGAAGTGATATTGATATTGTTCATATTATATCCAATGACAGTGATATGGAAATGAGAAACATGATTATTGATATAATTAATAAAACACAAACCGAAACAAACAATGATATTCCAATATCAAGATGTATTTACAGGTATTCAGATTTGTTTCATCCTTATAAAATTGACTTCGAATTAACTCAGTCAAATAAAGATTATATTGAATTACCCATAGAGATATTAAGAATGAAAGAATCCGGTATTGTTGTTTATGGAGAAAATATTATTGATAACATTGATACGCCTTTGAGAGAGGATATAATTTTATTTGAAAAATTAGCACAGCAATGGAATGGAGCAATGGCAAGAGAAAATCCTGAAGCAGAAGAAAAACGGAAAAGATTGCTTGATAATCCTACCGCCAGTATTATTACGCAAATTGTATTGACACGCGCAATGTTAGATTATTATTTTGCGACAAATAAAAGTTGTTCGAATAAGCTTATTATAGTTGATGTTATAAATAAAGATGTACCGCAATATTATTTTAAAAAAGTATTAGGATTAGCAGTAAAATGGCGATATAATATTAATAGATTTACAATAGAAGATGAGCAGGAAATGCAATCGTTATTCAAAGAATGGTGTTTTATCAGAAACGGGAAAGAAGTAGATTTTGTTCCAATGTATGGCACATAGTAACCGAAATCAACGGCTCGCTCATCACCTTAGACGGGGTGCGCGGCGCCGCTTTTGATAAGTGGTATGTGGGGGAGATTGATGAGAGGCTGCGGGGGTTGGTGTAGATTGTGAAAATAGCATTGTCGGGCATTGCCGCGCCGGAGGTCATGGAACTTTTTTCTCACCATGACGATTTTATGATGGATTTCCTCGGTAAAGACAGTGTGTATTATACGCGATATAACGCGAGCGAGAACATACAGAAGGTATGGATAGCCTACTCGGATGATACGCCTGTCGGTTGTATAGCCTATCGTAAAAAGTCACCGGGGATCGGCGAAGTCAAGCGTATGTTTATCAGGAATGAATATCGCGGACGGGGAATATCCAAAGCGCTGCTCACCACTATTGAAGAACACGCGCGGCGCTGCGGCGATCATACACTGTATTTAGATACACGCATTACGCTGGAACCGGCAATGTCTTTGTATCGCCGGTTTGGCTTTATCGAAATTTCCCGCAAGGGACTTTATGTTGAATTGGAAAAGAAGTTGCAAATATGATAATATCAATTGTAAATAATATATTTCAGCTCCGAGAAAGGACAAATCCATGATCATCGACTACATCGGCGTAACCGAAATCAACGGCTCACTCATCACTCTCGACGGGGTGCGCGGCGCCGCATTTGAGGAGACAGTGGACATCCGCTTGTCCGGCGGCGGTTTCCGCTCGGGGCGGATTGTGGCGATGGAGGGTGAGCGGGCGGTCATTCAGGTGTTTGAAGGCACCCGCGGCATCTCGCTCGACAACATTCGCACCCGGCTGATGGGCCGGCCGGTGGAGATGCCGCTGTCGCCCGAGCTGCCCGGCCGCATCTTCACCGGCGCCGGCCGCCCGGCCGACGGGCTGGGCGAGATATTCCCGGTAGTCCGCCGGGACATCAACGGCGCGGCCATCAACCCTGTTGCCAGAATCTACCCCCGCAACTATATCGAAACCGGCATCTCCACGATTGACGGCATGGCCACCCTGATCCGCGGCCAGAAGCTGCCGATCTTCTCCGGATCGGGTATGCGCCACAACGAGCTGGCGGCCCAGATCGTGCGGCAGGCGAAAATTGCCGATCAATCGGCGGGCGAACCAGAGGGGGGGGCAGGTTTTGGTATCGTTTTCGCCGCGATGGGGGTCAAAAACGACGTCGCCGACTATTTCCGCCGCTCCTTCGAGGACAGCGGCGTGCTGGGCCGGGTGACCATGTTCCTGAACCTCTCTAATGACTCGATTATCGAGCGGATACTGACCCCCCGCTGCGCGCTGACCGCGGCGGAATACCTGGCCTTCGATCTGGGGATGCACATCTTAGTGATCCTGACCGACATGACCTCCTACGCCGAGGCCTGCCGGGAATTCTCCTCTTCCAAGGGCGAGATTCCCGGCCGCAAGGGCTATCCCGGCTACCTCTATTCCGACCTCGCGTCGATCTATGAGCGGGCCGGCATGATCCGCGGCTCGGCCGGTTCGGTGACCCAGCTGCCGATCCTAACCATGCCGAACGACGACATCACCCACCCGGTTCCCGACCTGACCGGCTATATTACCGAAGGCCAGATCGTGCTCGACCGGGGCTTGGACAGCAGCGGCGTCTATCCGCCGGTGGCGGTGCTGCCGTCGTTATCGCGGCTGATGAAGGACGGTATCGGCGAGGGATATACCCGCGCCGACCACGCCGCCGTAGCCAACCAGCTGTTCGCCTGCTGCGCCCGCGTACAGGAAGCCCGCGCCCTTGCTTCAGTGATCGGGGAGGAGGAGTTGGCTCCCGCCGATAAGCGGCTGCTGGCCTTCGGCCGGCTGTTCGACCAGCAGTTTGTCGCCCAGCGGGAGGACGAAAACCGGACGATAGAGCAGACGCTGGATCTCGCCTGGAAGCTGCTGTCCACCCTGCCCCGGGAGGAGCTGGACCGGGTGGACGAGGAGACGCTGAAGCGGTATTACAATGCATAATGCATGGTTATTCACTAATCGCGAAAGTGTGCTCTAATTATATGCTGATAAAGAATCGGAGGAAAATCCATAATGAAAATGAAACATGTATGGGCTTTTTTAGGGGTATGGACGGTTGCAATTCTTGTAATCGGTGCAGTAATCGGCTTTTTCGTGACGGTATTCTTTTCCCGTCCGCCGGAAACAAAAGCGTTCGATAATCTATCCCCCGACGGGCAATATATTCTGATGGAATCGACCGGCGCCGACGGCTATTTTAGAATATATAGCATTATCAACAAGCAGAATAACATTATTTACACAACCCCCACATGGTATGCCGCAAGAGGCGGCCTCTTAGACAGCTTCTATGTCGAGGGGATGTGGGCGCTGAAAAACAATGATTTTTTCGTCATATCAAACGATGTGGGATTGATCCTGTATTCATATGAAAAAGGAAGCTGGAAAAATAAATTCACGGTAGACATTCTAACAAACCCGGACGGAACCGAATACGCAGTCATAACGAAATGGGAAACTGAGAGAGAAAAAGAGGTAGTACAGGATTATGACATCGACAACCTTCCGGAAAGAGTGAAAGAGTATCTGTATCATGTGTATGAAATGATGAATAACCAATAAATCTATCAGCTTAACCAGAAGTTAAGTTTTTAATGGAAAACACAACCGGTTTTCTATGGTGATATATGATATTCTATGTTAATATTGCTTTGTCTCCCATAGAAAGATAGCAGGAGGGTTATGCATGATAAACAATATTAGTGTAGGCAATCAAATTCTGCTCTTGCGCAAACGAAACGGCTATACGCAAGAGGAACTGGCGGAAAAATTGGAAATAAGCGCACAGGCAGTCAGCAAATGGGAAAATGGCCATACGCTGCCGGAAACAGCCATGCAGCCGGTATTGGCGAAACTATTGAACAGCTCGATTGATTCGATACTGATGCCAATTATCATAAAAGAGGGCGCAACGATCCCTTTCGGCAAGTATCAATGGCGTGTGTTAAAATCCGATGGCAACAGCGCGTTGATTGTGACCGAAGGCGTTATTGAACAACGCGCCTATCACGAGGAATTTACAAAGATCACATGGGAGCATTGTGATTTGCGTAAGTATCTGAATAAGCAATTTTATGACACCTTCGACCCGTCGGATAGAGCGCGAATATTGGAAACAAGAGTAACCGATTGCGACAATCCGTGGTACGGCACGAAATGGGGAAATCCTACTGCTGACAGAATCTTTTTGCTAAGTACAGCGGAAGTGCTGCAATACTTCGGTGACAGCGGCGATTTGCACAACAACAAAAGATGGCACTGGAAAAGTGATGAAAGTGAAGAACTTGTATTAAGTGACGGACCCCATTGTATAGATTATGGTGAGTGTATCAACGACCAATACAACGACGCGCGAAAAGTATTTTACAAAAAAGTATACAACGCGGGTTGGGACGAAAAATGGTGGTGGCTGCGTTCGCCCGGCATACATTTACGGTATACGGCCGTGGTTGTAGGCAAGCAAGGCGCATTATTTGTTTGCGGCTGTGATGTGTATTCTATTGATATGGGCGTTCGGCCTGCGTTATGGTTGAGTCTATAAAACTAAAGAGGTGACGTTTTGGCGCAACCCGTATTCCCCACCAAGGGCAACCTCATCAACACCAAAAAGACCCTGTCGCTGGCGCGGAACGGGTATGATCTGCTGGACCGCAAGCGCAGCATCATTGTCCGGGAGATGATGCTGCTGATCGACCGGGCCGAGGAGCTCCAGCACAATATCGACCGGTATTACGCCGAGGCGTATCTGGCGCTGCAGCGGGCCAACGTCGCCCACGGCTTTATCGACCGGCTGGCGGAATCCATCCCGGTGGAGGACGGGCTGGCCTTGTCCTCCCGCAGCGTCATGGGGGTGGAGATCCCGCTGCTGACGCTGGACCCCCAGCCGGCCGAACTGAGCTACGGCTTTATCGGCACCAGTATGCTGGTGGATGAGGCCTATATCAAATTCGGGGAGGTCAAACGGCTGACCGCCGAGCTGGCCGAGGTGGAAAACAGCATCTATCGGCTGGCCTATGCTGTCAAAAAGACCCAAAAACGCGCCAACGCGCTGCGGAACATCATCATCCCGCGGCTGACCGGCGACGTGAAATATATCACCGAATCGCTGGAAGAAAAAGAGCGGGAGGAATTTTCGCGGCTGAAGGTGATCAAATCAAAAAATCCGACGTAAGGAGAACGCATCATGGGAAAAATCGCAAAAATTGTCATATTACCGGCTATTATCTGTACTCTGCTGTTCGGCGCGTGGGCGGCCGTCCGGATCGTAAGGAGCATGGCGTTTAGCTTTGACTGCACCGCTTACATAAAAAGAGCGGCTGACGCCAGCACCGTTGAAATGGCGAAAACCGAGCTGCTCAAGGCGATTCAGCACGCCGAGCAAAACAATCTGACCGAAGGCATAATCTCGATTATCTTGAAAAACCCGGAAAACGATATCGGCTTCTGGTACAACAACATGAAGGCGGCGTATACCGAGCTGGATTCCTTACCTGAAGATGCCGCCACGCTGGAAAAGACGAATATGCTGATGAAACTGCGCGAAAGCTTAACCGACGGCAACAGCGACGGCGGCATCACGGTTACGGCTCCGGACGGCATCAGTATATATCCGCATAATGTCTTGTATTTTTGGTGGGGGTCGCTTTCTTTCTTTGCTGCGTGTGTATTCTGGGCCATATTTGCGGCTTCTTTTGACAGGAAAAATAATAAATATAAGATGAAGAATACATATAAGAAAAAACGGTAGTGTCTTTTATCCTCCCGCCTGAAAATCCGTAAACACCAGCGAAAGCGCCAGCGCCGGAATCGACAGGGAGCAGAGCGCACCGTCGTCCGGATTATAAATCAACGAATATCCGCCGCAGGGAATGGTCCCGGTCACGGTCCGACCGGCGGTATCTTTTTCGCTGGTGATATTTTTATCGCTGGTGATATTTTTATCGCTGGTGATATTTTTATCGCCAATGGTCCCAACCGGCGCGGCGTCCAAAGCCGCCAGAATACTGCCGCCGAAGGCCTCCGCCGGCAATCCGGCGGGCGGGAGCGGATAGCTGTCATCCCCCAATGAAAAGGATATTTCCCCGTTTTTCCATTCCATCCGCAGTCCCGAAACCGCGTCCGGCCGGAGCATCTCAACCGTCAGTATCCCCGCCGCCGGCCGGACAAGCCGGGCCTCCACCGCCATCCCCCGGTAACTGCCGGCGGCAAAACAACAAAAATTCACCGTGACCGGCGGTATACCAGACCCGCCAATACCCCGGCATCCGGCGGAAATAAGGATACAAACCGTCAACAACAAAAGAATAATTTTTTTCATCGGCCCATCTCCAATAAGTATATATATGTATATATGCGCGCGGCTTATTGAAATATCCCATGCGTTAAGTAACCGCTGATTTAACCGATTTTCGTAGGGGCGACCGTCCCCGGTCGCCCGGGCAACCCGTTGCGACCTGCGCAAATCGTTGCGACCTGCGCAACCCGCATTTTATCTATGTTTGCGGGCGACCGAGGACGGTCGCCCCTACAATTTTATCATGTAATCAGTGTTCACTTAAAGCGCAGAACATATTTCTTGTGTATGTGCTGATTATTGAAATATCCCATGCGTTAGAGCGCAGACAAAAATACATTCCGCGCCGGAAGCGCGGAATATATTTCTTGTGTATGTGCTGATTATTGAAATATCCCATGTGTTAAAGCGCAGACAAAAATATATTCCGCGCCGGAAGCGCGGAATATATTTCTTGTGTATGTGTTGATTATTGAAATATCCTTTGTGTTAGAGCGCACCACAAAAATATGTTCGCCAGTCCGCAGACTGGCGAACATATTTCTTGTGCATGTGTTGATTACTATTCTTCTAACGGGAACTTATTGATCTTACCGACCAAATATTGCAGCACCAACCGGGCGTCGGAGATGGTTACCTTCGGCTCGCCGTTTTCGACCGTGCCCTGGACCGCGGCGGCGGCGAGGGAGGCCGGATCCAGGTCGATTTTGTCCACTAAGTATTGCAGAATCAACCGCGCGTCGTCGATGGCGACCTTATCCTTGCCGGCCTTAGTGTCCACAAAGCCCCATTTCCGCAGCGCCTCTATCGCCGCGCTCAGAGCGGCTGCGGCGTCGTCGACCTCAGTCTGTGTCGCGTTGGGTTTGGCCAGAATGTCTGCCGCCGCTTCACCGGCCAGAAAGACCGGCTGCGCGGACAGCGGCGTATAGCTGGAATAGTTGATATCCTTCAGACTGATTACCAGATCTTGCAGCGCGGTTTTATCGGTTTCCGGCGGCGCGCTCTCGCTCAGAAGCTTATACGTTTTGCCCGGTTGGGTCTGGAAGGTGGTGGTTTTTTCGTCGGGATGGTTCGGCGCGGTGCCGGGGACGGTGTCCACCGGGTTGCCGTCTTGATCCACCACATACATATCGTCCCACAGATTGGCCACGGTGCAGGAGCCGCCCTTTTCGCTGAGGATGGCGGCGCCGCTGACCGGCTTCTGCGCGGTGCCGTCATAGCTGGCCGACACAATGAACGCGCCGTCAGCCCGCAGCCGGGTGAAGGAGGCGTTCCGGTTCGGCAGCCAGTTGCCGAACATCTTGATGATGCCGTTATGCGAGAGCAGCAGCATACTGTTGACCGCCGCGGTGGCGCCGACCTTTTCCGCGCCGTGGATGCCGTCATAGATCATCAGATTGGCGACCGTCTGGCTGCGGATGCGCGAGGCAAAATTGGTGATGATGGTCTGGATCGGATACCGGATATTCACCGCCACCGGATACACCTTCGGGAAGCTGTTGTTCTGGTTCCAGACGCCGTTTTGGGCATACACATCGGTGGTGTCTCTGGCTAACTGCAGCTCGGCCGGCGTCGAATAATAGCCCAGCATCCGCCCGGGAAACACGCTTTCCATCGTCAGGAAATTTCCGTCGCCGGGAACCGGCCGCGACATCGGCATCCATTGCATGGTCGTTGCCGCGTGGTTGCCGTTATTATCTCCGCACCAATATTCCTCCTGAGCGAGGGAGTAAATGGTCTTGCCGTTGTATACAGCGGTGGGCGGCGGCGCGAGGCCGTCTAACATATCCTGCCATTTTTCCCGGCGGTCGGCGTCGAGCTCCAATTTTTCGCTGAACTGGATGACATTTTTCAAGACCCGCTTGCACATCGCCAGCTCCACCGCGGAATTTTTCGCCCAGGAGCCTTCGTTATATCCGGCATACAGCGTATAACTGCCGTCCCCTTCATCCACCAACCAGGCCTCATAAAACGTGGCGACCATTTTCAGGAAATCGTAGAGATCCGCTTGAAGGAAATCGTCGTCCAAGGTGGCTTCGTAATAATCCAGCATGATGGTGGCGTTGAACGCGCCGTTGGCCATCTGGCCGTGATAGGCGGGATCCAATTCCATGCCGTACGGGCCGATGCCGACCGGATAGATCACCGCGTCGGCGATGCCGGAGGTCGCGTTGATCAGGCCCTGATCGATTTTGTTGTCGATCATATTCCTGACGATGGCCGTCAGCTGTGCCCGGTCGGCCGCATGGCTCCCGGAGCCGAAGTTTTGAAGCTTCCGCAGCTCGGAGGTGGTTCCCGCCGCTTTCTTGGCGACCGGTACATAATCTAACAGCATCTGGATGGCGGATTTCGCCAGCTCGGGACGGTTGGAAGAAAACGCGCCGTACCAGGTGGCGATATAGTTGTAGTTGAGATGGTAGTCGGAATTCCAGCCCCGGGCGTCCTGGGTATGCCAGATCCCATACAGCCCCGGCGCGATACCGTCCTCATTGGCCATACAGCCGAACAGATATTGGGCGGCGTAATAATACTGCTGAATAGTTTTTAAGTCGTTGACCGACTGATCCAGCTCAATATAAGAGGTGAGCCAGTAATCCTTCCACCAGCCGTCATGGCCGTCCCTGAGCGCGGATACCGCATCCGTGTCCTCAACCTCGTCCAGCATATTGGCCGCTTCAACCTTGGGATTCACCACCCCGTCTAAAAGCGTCATGCCGGTCCGGTTATGGGTTCTGCCGCCGCCGCCGATGGCGGTGACGATATATACCGTGCTGTCGGGCGCCATGGTGAAAAAGATATCCGCGCTGGCGCTGACCGACGGCGTCGGCGTCATGTCGGTGACTTCAGCGCCGATGATTTTGGTGGCGAGGGCCGCCTGCGAACGGTGCCCGTTGACGTTGCTTGTAGTACGCGTCGTCCGGCTGACGGTCGGGACCGGCGAAAGGGTGACGTCGATCGGCGTGTCACTGCCGCCGCGCTGGGCCCAAACCGAAGCCGTCAGCGGCAGGGGAGAGCCGGCGCCGGATTTGATTTCGGTGACAAGCAGGTTATCTCCCGCCGCCAGCCAGGTATTCATCGTCAGCGGCAGTCCCCCCATCGTCAGGGTGGTTTCGATGCGGGCATCAACCAGATACATTTTTTCGTTGAATCCGGTAATGGTCGGCGAGGTGCCCCCCTCATCCGGCCAGGTCTGGGTCTTGGTGTTATAGATTTCAAACTGACCGATCCGGGCGCGGGGATTATTGGTGGAATCGGGATCGGTTTCCTGGGTGCCCTTGATAACATCCAATTTGATATAGCGGTAAGTGACCAGATTATCCAATTTGATATCCGAAACCGCCGCCGTGTTGCCGGTGATGTTTCTGATCACGGTATAATCCCCGGTG
>WRDE01000044.1 GCA_009783605.1 Oscillospiraceae bacterium | reverse complement strand
CAGCCGAGTTTGATCTGCGCCTCGACCTTGTCGCCCTCGGTCACCGCCACCTGCCGCATGTTGTCCCCGAACCGGATCACCTTCAGCCGCCGGGAGGCCATCGCGCCAACCGCGCTGCGCTGCCAGCCGCCGATATCCGCCTGCACCGCGCCGTCCTGCCAGAAGCCGGCCACGATCCGGCGCGGCAGCCGCATCCGGGCGCCGATAAAGCCGTGTTCCCGGTCGCCGTGGGCGGCCTGGTTGAGGTTCATGAAATCCATATTGATGGAATCGAAAGGGATGTCGCGGTTGAACTGGGTGTGCAGGTGCAGCAGCGGCTTTTGCAGCGCGGCCAGCCCGGCGATCCACATTTTGGAGGGGGAAAAGGTGTGCATCCAGGTGATGACGCCGGCGCAGGTATCGTCAAAATTGGCGTCCCGCATCACCGCGGCGATGGCGCCCGGCGTGGTGACCACCGGCTTGCAGATAATCTTATAGGGTATGGCGGGGGTGCCGTTCAGCCCCTCCGCGATCCGCCCGGCGTTTTCCGCCACCTGCCGCAGCGTCTCCTCGCCGTACAGATGCTGGCTGCCGGTGATGAACCAAAAGGTGTTTTTCATAGTGATAATTCTCCGTTCAAGTTTTTCGCTTGCTATTTCCCTGCCTGTTATGCTACTATATTTTTACTGTCAAGTCAAATGATTTTCAAGAAGAGCGGGGGAAGTATGTATGCGATTCGGGTTATGCGGCCCGCCGGAGGGGCTTGCGTCCGCCGCCCGGTGCGGTTTTGATTATTATGAAACCCATGTGACCGGGCTGATGGCGATGGATGAGCCGGCATTTACCGAATTTGTCAAACAGGCCGAAGCGGCGCCGATCCGGGTCGAGAGCTGCTGTATCCTGTTTCCGGGGTCCGGCGAGGTGCCGATAGTGGGCGATACATTCGACCGGGGGGTGCTGGAGGGTTATCTGCGCCGCGCGTTTGAGCGGATCCGGCGGGTCGGGGCGGACCGGACAGCGTTCGGGTCGGGCGGACTGCGCCGGACGCCGGCCGGGTGGGAGAAGTCAAGGGCATGGGCGCAGCTGGCCGAAACGCTGTCGCTGACCGCCGCGCTGGCCGGCTCATACGGCGTCACGGTGCTGCTGGAGCCGCTCAACAGGGGAGAGACCGACACGGTTATCTCGATAGCGGAAGGCGTAGCGATGATTGCGGAGGTCGGCAGTCCCAACCTGAAGCTGCTGGCGGACTGGTATCATATGTCGCGGGAAAATGAACCGGCGTCGGCGTTGGCCGCGGCGGCAGGGGTGCTGGCCCATGCCCATATCGCCAGCCGGGAAATGCGGGGGTATCCGCTGCCGGATGACGGCGGCGAATATACCTCCTTTTTCAGGGCGCTGTCAGAGAACGGCTATGACGGCCGGATGAGTATCGAGGGCGGTTCTTCCCAACCGGATCGTGACGGGCCGGCCGCGCTGGCGTTTTTTGAGAAGTTAGGAATTTTTGAATGACTTTTGTGAAAAGAAATAAAATTTCAATCAGATTTTAAAAAAGTGCTTGCATTTTTCAAAAGGCTGTAGTAAAATACCAACATATGAAGGTGTATTCCTGTGGGGATTTTTAGATAGATAGACAACCATATACACAATAAACAAAAAGAGGTGCGATGAAATGGTTAAAATGACTAAAAAAGTTTTATCTCTGTTGTCGGTGCTGGCGATGTTAGTGACCCTTGCGTCGGTGATGCCGGCGGTGTTTGTGCCGGTGAACGCTGAGGGAGAGATTTCGATCAGCGTGGATTCTTCCGGCGGGCTGGTGGAGTATAACGGTTCACAGGCGTATAAAGGCGGCTGGTTCCGGATGCATTTTGACGGCGCCGAGGCCGAAAAGTATGACAATGTAACGCTGCTGTTTGATGTGGCGGGCAGATCATGGGTTCAGTTCCGCACGTACACCGACGGCGGCGTTATCGCCGACCACGGCGGACGCTGGAAACCCGACGATAATGGCTTCCAGGACTCCGGCGGGGGCATTTTTGAGCAGAGCAAAAATTTAAACGCGTCTGGCAAAGAAGACATCCCGTACGGTATCAGCGTAGCGGGCGACCTGAACGGCATCTACCTTACGGATCAAACGGATGCTGATTTGGGGTCTAATCACGCGATTTATATGAACTGCGGCGGGGAAATTTATATCCGCGGCGTCCGGCTGATCGTCGACGGCGAAGTGATTGGCGGCTGGGGCTCGTTGGTGCCGGGCGTGGAGGTCATTCTGGACGACTTCGACCTGATACGCAACTGGGACAACGGACAGGACGGCCCGGGCGGCAGCCGTACGGATATTGTCAACGAGATCAATTTCCGCGCCGAGGGTCTCACCCCCGGTCTGTATGACGTACAGGTCGTCATCGAATACAGCGTCGGCAAGAATTTCTGGTGGCAGAACCATTATTATACCGACACCCCGTATTCGACGTCCACACGGATATCGACATGGGGCAATTCGGTCTGGAGTCCTCCCTGGGCGCCTTACCAGGACAGCGCCAGCCAGACCGACTGGCGCACCGGCACCGTGACGCTTAGAGATATGTATATAGGCGGGTCCCGCCCGGACGGCTGGGATTTCGCGATCGTTCTCGGCGAACACAGAGACGACGGCGAGATACTGGGCCTGACTATCCGCGGCGTGCGGTTCATCATCGACGGCCAGGTCGGTACCTGGGGCACCATCGAGGGCCAGCTGCCGAGAGCCTATCCGATCAATTTTGACCTGAATAACTGGCACCTGAGCACATGGGAGGATGTGCCGGTTTATCGTACCAACCGCGGCAGCGGCGCGTGGGCGGAGCTGCGCCTCAGGAACAACTTCAACGTCATCCCGCTCGGCGCGCAGTATCTGACCTGTGACGTGGAATTTCTGGCGACCGAAACCACACCCCATCCGACCAATACCAATGAGGCTTTTATTATGGGGTATCGGATAAGCGCGACCGCTGGCAACGACAACGACGATAACCGGGTACGGACCGGGTCGATCCAGCGGCAGACATGGCAGCAATATACCTGGGATATCCGGGACGCCTATTACGGCGGCAACGGCAGCAACCAGATAGCGCTGAAGGATTATGACCAGATAACCGGTCTCGCCGTCCGGTACATCCGGCTGTATAATTCGCTGGATCCCTCGCTCTATTTTGAATGGGGCACCCCGTCGGATCCCGAGCTGTTCCCGGAACCGACGGCGAAAAATTATGACGCGAGCTTCGGAGACGAGGAGCCGACCATGATCCTCGCCGACTGGGTCGGCAACAGCGGTCCGCTGACGCCTTCCTGGAGCGCCACCACCGGCGGTAATGTTTTTGACTGGAAAAACAGCGTTATCGGCAACGGCAATCTGTTGGATAGACGCCTGAACCGGGAAGATGTGTACTTTGAGGTGGACTTTGACATAGCCATCACCGACACGTCGACCGGCGAGGATATTGACCCCGGCGTTTTCAATTCCAACCGCTTCCGGCCATATATGCATATGCGGGACAACAAAAGCCCGGAAAAGCGGTATACGATGGAGCTGACCAATACATCACAGACCGCGATGCTCAACTACGGCCGGAACACCTTCCGGATGTCGATGGGGCAGATCATCGAGGATGATCCCAGCTGGACAAATAACGGCGGGATGATGCCCCGGGAATGGCTGAACGTAAACGGGCAATGGACAAAATCCCAGAATATCGGCACCGACGGCAATGACCGGAAGATAGATTGGGGCGGCCTCACGCAGGCACGGTTCAACGTTGAGGGCTTCGGTTCGCATTATGCCGGGCATACGGTGACCTTCACCGTTAGGGCCTTCCGCATCGCGTATTACGGCGAACTGAAACCGCTTCCGTGGGAAGACGTCACGATAGAGAAAAGCGAGATTACGCTCTATGACAATGCCAATAGTTGGAAAACTCATGACGGCGTCGACTGCATCAATGTGACAGCCCGTTACGGAGCGATATTTGATGTATTCAGATTTGCCGAAAAGATGAACATCCCGGCGAACACGGCCCTTTCCAACATGAAGGTCGAATGGCAGTATGATATCGACAATACCACCTTTCCCGAGGATTTGGGCGCGTATTATGTGAAAGATTCCACCGGCGCAAATATCGTAGCGGCCAACAGCAGCGCGTGGGTGGATCGGGACACGGACGGTTGGCGGACGGTAACCATGTATAACGGGCCGTATACCATCGGCGATTATTCTGTTGGGGGAAAATACGCGGATATCAATTTCGCGTATTGGTTTGATGACCTCTTTATCCGCTACATAAAAATTACCGTCACCGACGGCGCAGGTAAAACCTTCACCGCCACCTGGGGTACCAAAGCTGACGAACCGGTTTGGGAGCCGCATGACGGCGAAGTGACGATCACGGGAGGTAACGCGCCGATCGTGGATTATGCCGGCGCGCAGGTGATCAAAAAGGGCGATTGGCAGGACTTCAATATTATTTTCGCCGACAGCATGGGTATCCCCGCGAATACGCGGCTTGACGATTTGAAGGTCGAAATCGAATATTATACCCCCAACCGTGAATACCGCGGCAGCGGCGACGGCGTCAGGATCGTTGACGCCGACGGGGGCGAACATTGGGAAAACGGCCCTGCCTGGTTCCAGAGAGGCAGTAACGAGTGGAAATTGGTTACCGTCTTTGAACTGCCCAACGCTGAATTCCCCACTACATATACGGTAAATAAAAACAGTACCAGAGACATGGGGATTAGTGGCAACCTGTTCTGCTACATCAGCTATATCCGGGTGACGGTCGGCGACGCGGTCGCCGAATGGGGCGCGCGGTACAGCGTCCAGCCGGGCGCGACCCCGCTGGAACTCGCCAATCTGGCCAGACCGGGCGGCGGCGAATGGACCGGCGGATGGAAAGCGGATGTTATTGACAGTGTTCCGGTGGCGGTATCGCGGGCAGGCGACAACGATTGGCACGAACTCCATTTCGACAACAATACGAAGGTCTTTGCAAAGGGCGGACCCCAAACCCTGACGGTCGACATAGAATTTATGAAGATTGGCGATATACCGGGCATGAATAACAACATCGTGTTCGCTTATCAGAATTCAGCGGCGCCCGGCGGCGATAGTGACCAGGGCTTTGACACCTCCGCTTTCGACAGGAATGTATGGGTGACGAAAACATGGGTGGTGAACAATGCCTTCTACAGCGGCGACGGCAATGTTAATGGCAATGGCAATAACAAAACGATGGCGATAAAGGATCAAGCGATGTCCTTAGGCTTCGCGGTCCGGTATATCCGGGTATACAATCCCAATGATACCACCAAATACCTCGAATGGGGTACCCCGTCGGATCCGGATCTGTTCGGCAACCCGGGCGAATGGCACAACGGCAGGTTAGATCTCTGCAACTATGGCCCCGAAAAGCAGATAAAGGATGGCGACAATACCTACCTGAACCGGAATGTCTGGGACGGCGTGGAACTCTCCTTCGCCGCAAATATGGGTATCCCTGCGAATTATCTGCTGGATTACGCCAAAGACGAAAAAATAGAGATCGAAATCCAGTATAACGCGACCAGCGGCAGCAGTTCGGACGGCAACTACTGGCAGATGAAGAATGCCGCCGACCAGAATATGTGCGCCGGTGATGATGGATGGTTCCAGCGCAACCAGGGTTGGAAAAAAGCGGTTGTCTTTAACAATTACGGCGATTTTACATACAACGATGGCGGAGCCGGTCCGGATGGTCAGCCCATCACAACCTATTTGCTGAATTCCGGCGCCGCCCGCGGCCGCGACTTCATCCTTAACGGCAACAGCAGATATTTTATCTGCTACATCAAGGTCACCATAGAGGCAGACGGAAACACCTATACTGCCGAATGGGGCAAGGAATACGCGCCGAACGCGGGTGCCAACCGGTTGCTGTTCAACACCGGCAACAGCGATAATCTGAATCATTGGAGAACAGGCACGATCGGCGGTTCTCCGGCCGTGTATACCACGCGGGAAAACGGAAATTGGGTTGAACTCGGTTTCTGCAACGTGTTTGAAATCTTCGCCAAAGGAGACCAGACGCTGACCTGCGATGTGGAGTTTTATCTGACCGAGCCGGATGCGCTCAGAGGTGACGAAGGTCTCGACTTTGCCCACCGGCATGACGCGGAGATGGGTAACGACCACGACGACAGGCTGAATACCGCAGACCTTGACAGACAGGTATGGCTGCAGCATAGATGGGAAGATATTGAGCTGTATTATGGCAACCGCGCGCTGGCGTTAAAGGATGACAACTCCTGCACCGGTATCGCGATACGGTATATCAAGATCTATGATCCTGCCAATCCTGAGATGTATCTGGTCTGGGGAACCTGCGGCCATGCCGGCAGCAGTTGGACCAACACGGTGGAGCCGACCTGCACCGAGGACGGGGTCAAGGAGCGGAGATGTAACCTCTGCGGCGAGGTTCTGGAAACCGGCATCGCAGACGCTCTCGGCCACAATTTCACCGGACCCTGGATCGAGCGTACCCCGGCGACCTGTGCCGCTGCGGGACTGGAATACCGCACCTGCACCCGCTGCACGGTGGAAGAAACCCGCCCGATCGCGCAGTTGGAGCATGTCCCCGGCGAATGGGAGCCGGGCGTACCGGCGGCTACCTGTACCGAAGCCGGTGTGGAAGTGCAGAAATGCACCCTGTGCGGAGAGATATTAGATTCACGGCCAGCCGCCGCCCTCGGCCACAATTTCACCGGACCCTGGATCGAGCGCACCCCGGCGACCTGTGACGCCCCGGGTTTGGAATACCGCACCTGTACCCGCTGCACGGAAGAAGAAACCCGGCCGATCGCGCAACTGGAGCATATCCCCGGCGAATGGGAGATATTGAAAGCGCCCTCGCTGCTGGAAGACGGAATCAGAGTAAAATATTGTACCCGTGTCGGCTGCGGTGCCGAGGTTGCCCGGGAAGTTATCGAGGTAATTAAGTTCGGAAGTATCGACGGTGACGAAATCGCCGGTATTGTACCGGAAACTTCGGTGGACAGTATCATATCGGACTACGCGGATAAAGGCGTCACGGTAATTGTCTACGAAGCGGACGGAGAAACCCTGCGGGAGACAGGATTTATCGGAACAGGATGTATCGTAGCGTGCGGTGACGACCGGTATACGGCCATTATTCCGGGTGATGTAAGCGGTGACGGTGATATCGACATATTCGATTTGAGCGCGCTGTTGAAGCATCTAACCGATGAAGAGTATCTGGAAGGCGTATACTTAAAGGCGGCTCAATTGGCCGGAGGAGGAGATCTCAGCATTTTCGACTTCTTCGCGATGCTGGATTTGGTTACCGGTTCCGGTACATAAAAAAATTGAAGGATAAGGAGGTCAACAGGTATGAGCATAAAAAGGGTTTTGGCAATAGCAGCCGTTATTTGTCTATGCGCGGCGGTTTTGGCGTCGGTAACAGTCATGGCTGCTGAACCATGTGCGTTTTCCTACAGCCTTGATCCGGCCGATCCGGTTGCGGGCGGGCAGGTCACATTAACCATATCGTTGGACAATTTTGATACGATTGGTAATCAAATACGGGGGCTGCAGGTTGATGTAAGCGGTATTGACTTGGGCGAGTTGGAAATAGTAAGCCGTGACTCTCTGATGCCTGCCCCCGACCCGATTCCGCCCGGTGTTTCTATTAATACCACCTCCTTTGCCAGCGGACGTATACGGTTGACCTATATCGGTATACCGACCGGGCCTGTGACCGATGTACTGCAGATCACCTTCAATATTCTGGGGACCGAAGCCGGATCGATTGAATTGCCGGTCAGCTATTTGGTGCAAACCGACGCCGGACAGGAAACATACAACGATACCATCACGATCGACTTCGATGCGGCGCCGACCGAGATCTACGATGTGGATGTCACATGGGGTTCGATGGAATTTGTGTACGAGGATATCTGGAATCCGGATACACATGATTATGACGGTATCGGCTGGTCCTGCGCGGCTGACGCGAACAAAATCTTAGTTACCAGCAGAAGCAATGTCCCGGTCGCGGTTACCTTCGGGTACGCGGCGGCGGGCGGATATTCTGCGATATCGGGATCATTTGAAGATAGCGGAGCCGTTTCAATAAACACGCCGGTGGTGTTGGCGGAAGGGGATGATACGCCTGTGTCAACAGCCGCTTATCTGAAACTTACATCGGCGAAACCTGCAAGCGCGATAAGCAGCGGTACCGTTATCGGAACCGTCACCGTAACGATTGGAGTGCCATCATAATGAAGCACGCGATGGATAAAAAATTCAATCTGCGGAAGTTCCTGATTATCCTGTTGGTCGTTATCACAGTCGGAGCTGTGGCGACAACATTGTTTGTGCTTTTGAAAAACAGCGACGACCCGGACGCGATTCCGGAATTCGCTCCGCAGGATACCGACAATAACGCTGAAGCCATCGAAGACGATGACGATGAGGAGAAATTGGAGGCTTCTGAAGGCGGCGGAGCGGTATCCATGTCGTATTCCAAAGAGGTATCGATCAGCCTTTCAGAGAAAAAAGCGAGTATCATTTTTTGGAATCCGAAACGTTCGACAATGGATGCGGTGCTGCAGCTGATCGTCATCAGCGGCGAGCAGGAGGCGGTAATCGCCCAGTCGCAATTGCTTCCCGCCGGATATAAATTAGAAAAGATGGACTTGCTCGATACGGCCAAGCTCTCGGCCGGTAAATACAGCGGCAAATTTAATATCCTGTATTATAATCCGGAGACCGGAGAACGGGCGGTCGTGAATACCAATATCCCGGTGGATATACAGGTCAAGGAATGACCGCGGCAAGGTTATCAACGGCAAATTATTGGTTTCTATCACTGACAAAGGCAGTGGTGAAATAGATCAAATCAACAGAAAGGAAAATTTTGTAATGAAAAAGTTTTTAGTTCTGGCACTCGTGGCAATGCTTGTATTGTCTTTTGGCAGCGTTTCTGTTCTGGCGGCCAATCCCATTATAACCGCTACCGGTTCGGACTCGGCCGATGTAAAAGGTACTTATGTAGAGGGGAGTGCCGCCAGCGCTGTGTACAGCGTTGATTTGGAATGGGGAGCTCTTGAGTTTACCTATACCGATGCGGGCACAGGCACGTGGAATCCCGGGAATCATTCATACAGCGGCGGCGCTGCCGCTTCATGGGCCTGCGATGATCCGGGCGTAGGGGATAAGATCAAGGTTACGAATCATTCCAACAGAGCCGTAATCGCGACATTTTCTTTCGCTCCTGAGTCGGGTGCCGACTTTGCGGCTATTACCGGCGCATTCACCGGCACAGGTATCACATCTAACGCCGCGACACTGGGTGCCGGCGTGGTTGGCCAATACGCAACCGCCGCAAATGTGACAGCGACACTGACACTCAGCGGCGCGTTGGGTTCTTCGGTCAATACGCAGACAACAATCGGTGCTGTTACGGTTACCTTATCCGTACCTGGTTGATGTCATCATAGAAAATAGGAGGAATAGTACAATGAAAAAATTATTTGCTGTATTAGCGGTTTTGACCCTTGTCCTTTCCGCCGGTTCGGTATTCGCGTTTGCGGGTTCCGATACAGTGGGACTCGGCAACAAGGATATCAATGTTGAAGCCAAATATGAAGGCGGCACCTCGACCCCCACTGTCTACAGTGTGGATCTGGCATGGGGCGCCATGCAGTTTACCTTCAACGCGGGCGGCACCTTCGACTGGGATGCGGATACACACGAATATGACAACAACACTACCGCATCGTGGACCGCTTCCGGAGACACCGTCACGGTGACCAATCATTCCAACGCCGCGATAGATGTCAGCATGGCTTATACCCAAGACGCGAGTTATACATCAGTTACCGGAACAATCGAAGACGGAAACTTCACGCTTCCGTCGGCGGTGGGCAAAGATATCGACGATGCGGCCCTTTCCGGAACCGCGAAGCTGCTTGTCGGCGGAACGATTGCCAGCGACAAGACAAGTTTTGTACAGGTCGGTAAGATCACTGTCACGATAGCTGCCGCGGTATAGGCAACAGAGACGGGTTACATTGTAAACAGGTTACAGGCGGCGGGATTCCGCCTGTAACCT
>WRDE01000043.1 GCA_009783605.1 Oscillospiraceae bacterium | reverse complement strand
TGGGTCGCCTTCATCAGATTGAACCGGTCGGTTTTTGCCTTTGAGAGCGTTTCCTCATGCGGCAGAATAATGCCTTTTGAAAATTCCTCTAACCGCGCCTGCACCACCATACCCGAAATGGCATTGGCTCTCCCGTTGACTGTAAAGCTGATTTTATACAGATAAATCGCTTCTTCGCTGTCCCGGGCCAGAATCCCCTCATCCATCCATCTGCGCAACGTTTCGCCGGCCACAGCATACGGATCGCCGCCGCCGGAATTATCCCGGGGCAGCTCTAACCGGATGATATTGTGCGGGTTTTCCGCCAGATAACCCCGGCGCTGGTCTTCGCTGATGATGTCATAGGGCGGACAGGTCAGCCGGGCGGTATCGCCGGCTTTCGGGGTAAACCGCAGCGCGCGGAACGGACGGATCACGGCCATAATGTATACCTGCTTTCATAAATTTATCTGCGCTATATGTGGTATTGCCCGCTGTGGCATGATATACTGTAGGGGAAGAATTTATTTAAAAACCACCCGGTTGACCGGGAGAACGGAGTCCGCAAATGAACAAATTTGTCGAAATTGACCCGCTTATGCTGGAGGAAAACGTCTTTAGGAGTATCGGCCGGGACTGGATGCTGCTGACCGCGGGGAAGGAGGGGAAGTATAATACCATGACCGCTTCCTGGGGCGGGATGGGGGTGCTCTGGAACACCGATGTGGTGTTTGCCGTGGTGCGCCCCTCCCGCTATACCTATGAATTTTTTGAGCGGGAACGGCATTTCTCCCTTTCCTTCTTCGGTAACAGTTTTAAGCGGGCGCTCCAGTTCTGCGGCACCCAATCCGGCCGGGACTGCGACAAGGTATCCGAAGCGGGGCTGCTCCCGCTCTTTGACGCGCCGGCGCCGTATTTCAATGAGGCACGGATAGCCATCTGCTGTAAAAAACTGTATACCCAGGATATCGACCCGGAAAAATTCCTCGACCCCACCATCGCCTCCCACTATCCCAACGGCGATTACCACCGGATGTATATCGGGGAGATCAAGAAGATACTGGTACGGAAGTGATGTAGATCTTAGGGCTTAGACTTTAGAACTTAAATCTATAATACCCGAAAGATCGGATTTTGTCAAAATATTCGCTGTACTTTTTCCTGTAAATTATTCCGGCTGTTTTTTCCATGTATACCGCCCCCCGTTCCTGTTAAGATAAAACAGGGAGGCGAAGCGGATGGAAATGGGTAAAACCTCCAGCCGGCAGACTGCCGACGCCTGGAATGTATTCATCAATACCGGCAGTGTCGCCGATTATCTGGCATATTGCGGAACAAAAAATCCGCCGGCTTTGCCGCGGACAGAGGGGGCTGCCGGCGGTGGCGACGGTAACCGACGGACTGATTATCCGGGAATACAACCATATCGGTGAGTCCGACCGGTTTGTCACGGTGCTGACCCGGGACCGCGGCGTCATCCGGGCCTCCGCCCGGGGCGCACGGAAGGTCAAGAGCCGCAGCGCCGCCGCTACCCGGCTGTTCAGTCATTCCCGGCTGTCGCTGGTGAGCAATCCGTCACGGACGGGGAACGGCCGGCAGCATTTTATTATTGAGGACGCCCAGCCGTTACATACCTTTTTTGAGCTGCACAGCGACATCGAAAAACTGGCGCTGGCGCAGTATTTTTGTGAACTGGCCGCCGCCGCCGCGCCAAAAGACGCCGATCCCCATGCCGCGCAGGAGTCGGAACAGGCGCTGCGGCTGATGCTCAACGGGCTGCACTTTCTCAGTACCGGTCTGCGGAACCGGTATTTAGTCAAAGCGGCGGTGGAACTGCGGCTGCTGAGCGCGGCGGGATATATGCCCCAGCTGGAGCGCTGCGCCCGCTGCGTCACAAACAGCGGCGGTATGGCGCTGCTGCCGGTGCAGGGAGAGCTGGTTTGTTCCCGCTGCCGGCGTCAGGAGGAGTATGAGCTGCCGGAATTGCCGCCGGAGACGCTGCAATGGATGCGGCGGGTGGTTTACGGGAATTTTGAACAGATATTCAAGTATATTTTACCCGACGAGCGCTGCGGCACAGCGGCCGACGCGGCCGAACGGTACTGTCTGGCGCAGTTGGGCAGGGGATTTCATACGCTGGAGTTTTTTAAGAGTATGCTGTAAAGGGGAAGGCGCATAAAAACACCCGCCAAATTCTGCGGCGGGTGTAATATACTGCGCTTTCACCGGAAAGCCGTGTGTTGAAACTATCTTGTTTTTGTATAGTATGCTTATTTTGTATATGTTGAGAATAACCACCCGCACCGGACTTCACCCGGCTTATTTTCGCCGTGATACAGATTTTCAGGGTTGTAAATTGTCCCGTCGGCACGGTCAAATTGCACCTCAGCCGTCCAGTAAATTTCAGGGTAGGGAATGGTAACATTTTCTTCAAGGATGATGTTGCGCGTGATATCATATAAGGCATTCACATCAAAGCCTTCGCCGTTATGCAACGCGTCGTGATTGCCGGCAAACACCGAAAACGCGAACTGCGAACAAAATGTTAAGTAAGGCGTATTGCTGTCCTCAGGGACAAAATCCCAATGCGCGAAACCATCGGGCACCGGCGCGTCCGCTTTCATAAACCGCCCGATATAATCGTGATTGCGTTCTTGGTCAACCTTTTTACCGAAATGGTGCGACAGCGTCAGGTCATAATCAAAGCCTGACGCGTATTCCGGCATTGCGTCTAATACCGCCGCCATTTTTTCGCGGGTTACCGCCCAGTCGTCCTTGCCGTAAAACCATTCAACGCCGATAAAACGCGCGGCAGGCAATGTGCGGTACTCCCAGTGTTCAATGGCTGCGCCCACGCTGTCCAATTGTTTTTGGATTCTCTCGCTGATTGTTTTAGCCATTTCTATCTCCTCCGATAATATAGATTATCTGCGAGTAGAATTTTACCACATCAACACAAATAAAACAAGTTACTTCTTCACCAAATGCACCAGATGCGCGATCCCCGGCACCGTTTCCCCTTGCTGTGAGGAGGTGGGCGACATCAGCGCGCCGGTGCCGATGAACAGTACGTTGTTCAGCTCCCCCTTCTCCATCTTGCTCAGCAGCCAGGAGCAGACGACGGCGGCGGAGCAGCCGCAGCCGGAGCCGCCGGCATGGACATCCTGGGACTCCCGGTCATACAGCATCAGCCCGCAATCGTTGTGGGCGGCCCGGATGTCAATTTGCTGCCGTTCCAGCAGATCATACAGCAGATCGGTTCCGATCTGGGAGAGGTCGCCGGTCAGAATCAGGTCATAATCCTCCGGTTTTGTCTGGGTATCGGTCAAAAAATTGGCTATTGTATCGGCGGCGGCCGGCGCCATTGCCGCGCCCATATTGTTGATATCGTTGATGCCGAGATCGTTGACCCGCCCGCCGCAGACCGCCGCCACCCGTACGCCGTTGCCGGCCAGCCCCAGAATGGCGCAGCCGGCGGCGGTGGCCGTCCACTGGGCCGACGGCGGCCGCTGGCCGCCGTAAATCAGCGGCGTGCGAAACTGCCGTTCAGCGGAACAAAAATGCGATGAGGTGATGGCGGCGCAGGTATCGGCGGCGCCGCTGTCGATAAATACCGCCGACATGGCCATCGTCTGCGCCATCGTGGAGCAGGCGCCGAACTGACCGAATAGCGGCACCTTGAATTCCCGCAGTCCGAAGGTGGACGCGATACTCTGGTTCAACAGATCCCCGCAGAAGATGTAATTGATCTGGGAGGGGGTATACCCGGCTTTGTCCAGCGACCGCGAGAAGGCCTCCCGCTGGAGCGCCGACTCGGATTTTTCCCAGGTCTTTTCCCCCATCGTGGTATCCTCAAAAATCGCGTCAAAATACCGCGCCAGCGGTCCTTCCCCCTCTTTTTTCCCGGCCACCGCCGCGTATCCCAGCACGGTCGGCCGGTTGGAAAAGGATACTGTATATTTCCCGATTCTCTCAGGCATGGCAGAACCCCCTTTTATAGTAATTTGATGAATCGTGTACTACATCTCTCTTATTTTTCTCCGCGCGGGTTGACCGCTTTATTGGATTTTATATAGTATACAAAAAGTCAAACCGCTATATTAAAACAATCCGACAATATATAACACCACACCGTACAGGATTGAGCTGGTGATGCCGTAAACCAATACCGGGCCGGCGATCACAAACATCTTGGCGCCCAATCCCATGATAAACCCTTCGCTTTTGAATTCGATAGCCGAAGCCACAATGGAATTGGCGAACCCGGTGATCGGCACCAATGTCCCGGCACCGGCGTGTTTGGCGATATCATCATATACCGCGAATCCGGTCAGTATCACACTCAGCAGTATCAAAAAGACCGACGCGGCCAGCCGCGCGTCCTGCTGCGTCATCCCCCACTCGATCGCCAGATCGGTGGTCAGCTGCCCCATCGTACAGATCAATCCACCGAAGAGAAAAGCCTTGATACAATTCCCGAAAATGGGCGAAGGCGGTGATGCTTTTTTACTCATTTTACGGTATTCCCGCCCGGTCAAATCCATATAACAAACTCCCTTTCCATGATAGCAACAAATATAAGACACCGGAAACGCAGCCTGGGTTAGCATTTCCGGCGGCGGAGAAAATATACGGGCAGGAATGTGAGCAATTTTACTGTTTCGTAAACGTAACCTTTTTATCCATTTTTATGAATTGATTTCACGAAGAAATTTTTATTTAAATTCCCCCAAATTATTTGTTTTTTTCTTTAAAATATGGTATACTTAAAAATTGGATATAGCTGATCATTTTTTGGGGAGGCGGATTTGTCGAAACGGGCGGTATTTATTGATATTGACGGCACGTTAGTCGACGGCTCGTCGCCGGTGCCCTCCAGCCGGAATTTGGCGGCGATGGCGGCGGCGCAGGCGGCCGGACATCTGATCTGTCTTTGTACCGGACGGTCGCTGCGCTGCATGCAGCGGGAGGTGCTGTCCGCTTTCCCCTATGACGGCATTGTCGGCGGCGGCGGCAGTTATGTCAGTCTCGGCGGACAGGTCTTGCGGAATCTCACCCTGCCGGCAGCGGTACTGCGGCGGACAGCGGCATTATTTCTGGCCGGCAGCCGTCCCTGTGTCTTTGAGGGAACCGAGGAGATGTTCCATATCCATCCGGTATTTTATCAGCAGCCGGATTGGCTGGAGATCACCGGAGAACGGGATTTTGACACAAAATATGCCGGCCGGCCGGTCAATAAACTGACCATCGGCGGCGTATTATCGCCGGAGGAAGTCCGCTGTTTATCGGTTGATTTCGAGGTCATCCAGCATGACCATTACGCCGAGGCGTTACCAAAAGGCTGCTGTAAATCAGAGGGAATGCGGATATTATTAGAAGCGGCGCATTTGACGCCGGAAAGCGCCGTGGCGCTTGGCGACAGCGCCAACGATCTCGGAATGCTCCGTTTCGCCGGACTGGGGATCGCTATGGGTAACGCGTCCCCGGAGGTGCAGGCCGCGGCGGACGCGGTGACGGCATCCGCCGACGACGACGGTGTCGCCGAAGCGATTTACCGGTTTATCCTTGGATGAATATCAAAAAGATGGTAGTATAGAAAACAGAAAGGGCTGTTTAAATAATATGGATAAAAACAAGAAAAAGATGTCCTGGCTGATCTGGCCGCTGGCGGTAACCGCTGTCATCAGCGCGGCCGGCTTTATCTGGTTATCGGCGAAGCCCGAAGAATCGTTGGGTACTTTATTGGAAAAAGTCACCGATTTCTGCAGCCGGGTGTTGGAGACATATATCAATACCATTTCGGAGGACCAGTTCGGCTGGCTGCGGGAACAGATGCCGCAGATGATCTCCTTCTTCGGATTCGGGCTGCTCGGATACATCTGCTGGCTGATGTTTAAGAGAACCGATATCAACCCGTGGGGCGCCATCGGGCTGACCGGCGCCATCGTGATCCTTGTCATGGTGATCGACGAGATGCGCAAGCTGCTGCATATCGGCGGCGACGCCAACCTGTTCGGCTGGCTGCCCCGGATGATGGGTTTAGTCTTCGCGCTGTTGGTGTTAGTCGCCTATGAGCTGGCTTTGGTGCGGTTCCCGCGAATCGTCAACCGGGAGACGGTCAGCTATCTGATTATCGGGTTCCTGACCACCTTAGTGGATCTGGCGGCATTCACCACCGGGGCACAGTTTCATATCGGTTTGGAATTAAATTATATTTTGTCCTGGACCGCGGCGTTTATCTTTGCCTTTTTCACCAACAAGCTGATCGTTTTTCAGAGCCACGGCAAAGGCTCCGCCGGAAACCGGCGGGAAGCTATCCTGTTTTTTATCGTACGTTTACTGACATTGGTTATTTGTATTGTATTGGCAAAATTTATGGTTATGCTTTTGGGTATGACCGACGGCGCTACCAAAATAGTCAATGTCTTTGTTGGCATGGTGTTGAATTACTGCTTTGCCAAGTGGATTGTATTTAAGACGCCGCCGGAAGAACCGCCGGAGCAGCTACCGGTTAGTGAAGAGGAGGCCGCATCCGAATGAACCGCGAAATGACTGTCGAAGCCCTGTATGATCTCTCCCATACCGCCGCCGCGCCGCTGCTGGCCGCGGTAACCTATCCCTGGGAAGCGCTGCCGCGAATCAAGGACTTCATCCGGCAGACCGGTGCCACGCTGCCGGCGGAGGAATATATTGCGCCGAAACCGGGCGTCTGGATACATAAATCGGCCGCCGTCGCGCCTTCCGCTTATCTCGGCGAAGATATCATCATCTATCCGGGCGCCGAGATCCGGCACTGCGCTTTCCTGCGGGGCCCGGCCATCGTCGGCTCCGGCGCTGTTGTCGGCAATTCCACCGAGCTGAAGAATGTGATCCTGTTTGACAAGGTGCAGGTGCCGCATTATAATTATGTCGGCGATTCCATCCTGGGATTCCGCGCCCATATGGGAGCCGGCTCGATCACCTCCAACGTCAAAAGCGATTCCTCCCTGACCGCCGTATCCTGCCGGGACGCCGACGGAACGCTGCGCCGGATTGATACCGGGTTGAAAAAATTTGGCGCCATGCTGGGGGATATGGTGGAGGTAGGCTGCAATACCGTGCTCAATCCCGCTACCGTGGTCGGGAAAAACAGCAATATCTATCCCCTTTCTTCGGTGCGCGGATTTATACCGGCCGGTTCGATCTATAAACGGGCCGGTGAGATTGTCGCAAAAAATTAATTTTTTATTCTTATAAAATATGCGGCCAATATGAGCCGCTTATTAATAGGCATTTTGTGAATTTCATTCTCCTGAGTTCACAGGAGGTCTATATAAAGAAAGGAAGATGACCCATGAAAAAGGTACTGTCACTCGCAATGTCCCTGCTCCTGTTCGTTGTCCTCATAACAGCGACCACCCTCCCGGCACAGGCCGCAGCGGAACCCGGTTATTATTACAAGCAGCTCGGATCCACCGCCAAACTCCTGTATGACAGCATTCTGGAAAAATGCGCCAACGGCCCGGCATTGTTTATACTGGATCTGCCGGACAAGTATTCCTTTTACGCTTCCAAAGAAGATGTCGAGAACGAATTGCAAGACTGTATAGAATACCTTAATTTCGGTTGGGAATTGGCTAATGATTTCCAGTCTGCTCTTGATGCTGTCAAAGCCGACAAGCCGCTGGAAACCTTTTGGTTCGGTACCGGCGACGATACCCTTCCGGGAGCTGGATTCGGGGCAATAGGACCGGAAGATGGCGGTACCTGGAAGATCCATATCATGCAGATCAACATTCAAGTGGATGAAAAATATGCCGGTAATTATGCTCAAATGAAAACCGATCTCGAAAAAACCGTAGATGATTTTGTTGTTGATGGTGAAACCCTCTATGAAAGAGTCCAGTCGATTCACGATCAATTGGCAAGTACCATCGATTATGTTATGGATCAGCCTTATGCCCATGAAGCCACCGGCGCGTTGTTAAAGCAGGAGGCGGTCTGTGAGGGTTATGCCAAGGCTTTCAAACTCATCTGCGATCGTGAAGGTATTCCCTGCTTATTGATTATTGGCCTCGGGAAAGGTTCCGCAGGGGAAGAAAATCATATGTGGAATTATGTGCAGATGGAAAATAGTTTTTGGTATGCTGTAGATGTCACATGGGATTCTCAGGATTATGTGGCATTTTATGATTTTTTCCTCGTCGGTTCCACCACTGTCCCGACTAATTTTGAGAAAATACCTTTTTCGGCATCTCATATTCCCAGCGGATGGTTTTCCGGCGGTGATCAGGGAATAGAATTTAAATATCCGGCTTTATCGAGTATCGCTTATGTCGTCGGCGGAAAGCTGCCTCTCGGACAGATCAGCAATGGACCGACACTCCGGATAGACGACGCGCGGATGATTTTACAATATCTCGTCGAAAAGATAGAACTGACCCCGGAGCAAGTAGACGCGGCCGCGGTCAACGGTTCAAAAAATGATGACGACTCCCCGAAAGTTACCATCACCGACGCGCGGTTGATCCTGCAGATGCTGGTCGGAAAGATCACTGAGTTCCCGCGCACAGATTATTGATCCAGAATAAAAAAAGAAGCGTGCCACCAAAAGCGGCACGCTTCTTTTTTTATAGCTATCGTGCATATCATACAAAACTCAGGCCTTCGATCACTTCGTGTGTTTTTGTCAAATATCCGGTAAACAATTCCTGTCCCTCTTCAACGGCGGCCGATTCATTTTCCCTTCCCAGCAGAACGGCATAGGTTTCCGCCACCCGCCCGGCGATATCCCGGTCTTCTGTCTCCGGCGCTTCCCGCATCGAAAGGTAGTAAAAGGAAAAAGCGCCGGTTTCCTGGAGCCGTATTTCTAACTCCGGCGCGGCCAGCCGCAGTGTTTCATAAAAAGCCGAATGGGCCGTCCTGGCGACAAATTCATTGTCAATGGCTTGTCCGATCCCTGTTTCCACCGCAAAGGCAGCCAGGGCCTGGCGGTTGAATTCTGTTTCCATCGCTGCGATCATACCCGCCAGCAGCCCTCCAAGCCGCTTGGCCCGGTCCAGATTGCCGTTCAGGGTTTGGTGCTCCAGCTGCTCGGTAAGTGTTGCCGGATCCTCCGGAAGTTCTCCCGCTTCTTCCAGACCCGCAATTTTCATATCCGCATCTTCATTTATATCAACGGGACGTTTCGTTTCTTCTGACACCGGTTACACCACCTTTCGCCATTTTTAAACTACTGTACAAGCATTTTCATCACTTGAACTCTTTTTGCAGCGCGATAGCCAACTGATCCGGGCAGGATGTATTCCGTTTTCCGCACATGATACCCCCCAGCATCCGGATAACCTCCACTACCGGCATCCCCTCCACCAATCTGGAAACGGCGGTTTGATTCCCCGCGCAGCCTCCGCTGAATCGCACATTCCGCACCATTCCCTGATCAATAGTGAAAAATATTTTCTTTGCGCAAACATCTTTCGGCTGATATTGATATTCCATCCTATATAGCACCTCACATTTATCGTGTCAATATCACCGTTTATGCGCCGTCTTAAAATTTAACAACTCCTGTACAACTTCATTTTCCACCGTAACACTGCCGATCGGGCGCGGATTCGGCGCGTACATGCCATGAAAATTGGAACCGCCGGTCATCAGCAGCCGGTTATCCCTGGCAAATTCTATCAGCTGCGCGGTTTGTTGTTCACTGTGGCAGGGAGACCATACTTCTATCCCGTCCAATCCCAGCGATACCATTTCCTCCATCAACGCTTCCGCAGACGCCTGAGACGTACTTGATGCACCTGATACGCCTGACGACGCACCTGCTGTTTTATCTGTATCCTCCTCATAAGGATGAGCCAATACCGCGACACCGCCGGCCGAATGGATGATGTCGAGTACCTCGCGGGTATCGGTATATTCGGGATAGGCGTAAGCGCTTCCCCCGGGACCAAACAGTTTTTGATAGGTGGTTCCGAACAGCCCGTCGGCATAACCGCCGTCCACTAACGCGTGCATAATATGTTTATCGTAAACATTTGCCGAACCGGCAGCGCATTTTAGAATCATCTCCACCGAAATGGGATAATACCGCATCACCCGTTTGATCTGCTCGGCGACGGTTTTTTTCCGGCTTTCGATATTTCTTTTACAAACCCCTTCAAGGCGGTCAGGGATATTGCAGAGGTAACAGATCAGATGGGCGTTCCTTCCGCGGGCGGTATCGGTAGTGGAAAACTCTACCGCGTGGATAACCGGCAGATCCATCCGTTTGCCGATAATCACCCCGCGGGTGGCGCCGGCGGTACTGTCATGGTCGGTGATAGCGACCGCCGAAAGTTTCCGGCGCTTCGCGAGCGCCATCACCTCTTCGATACCGAGAGATCCGTCGGATATTTTGGTATGACAATGTAAATC